>CAMOOA010000048.1 GCA_946621045.1 uncultured Erysipelotrichaceae bacterium | reverse complement strand
TCATCCAGAATCCCATTCCGACGACGATGACAAGCGGAATCAGCGAGTACAGCAGTTCCATGAAGGCATTGCTGGCATCGGCGTCCTTGATGATAACCTCCGCACTGTCCAGCTTTTCGATCAGTTCCTCGACCGCCCATTCCGAAGACGGAATGATCGAGGTAAACGTCACATCGCGGCCTTCCTCGGTGTAGACACCCTTGACGGTGACGACGTTGTGTCCGATGGAAAGCGCGGCTTCCTCAACCTTCTTTGTCTCGAGAACATCTGTCAGCTGGTCATAGGTCAGTGTCTTGGCAGGAGCCGGCTGATTCATGGAAAACAGCGAGATCACTGCGACAAGGACCACCAGATACGGCAGAAAATTCAGAATACTGTTTCTTTTGTTTTGCATCGCTTATAAACTCCAACTGAATGAAGGATCAATACTGGTCATCCCTCAGTATGCCGACAAACGGCAGTGCACGATAGTGCTGATCATAATCCAGACCGAATCCGACAACGAAGTAGTCGTCGATTTCAAATCCGACGTAGTCCGCACAGACGTCACAGACACGCTTGGACGGCTTGTCCAGCAGAGTGACGATCTTCACACTGGAGGCACCCTTGTTTACAAGCATGCCCTTGACTGCCTGCAGTGTGCGGCCGGTATCCACGATATCTTCGACAAGCAGAATGTCCTTGCCGACGATGGAAGTATCAAGGTCCTTCAGAATCTTGATGTCTCCGGTGCTGCGGGTACCTTCATAGCTTGTGACATCCATGAAGTCATACTGAATGTCAAGGTCGATATATTTGATGAGTTCCGCAAGAAACGGCACCGATCCGCGCAGCAGCGCAACGAGCAACGGGGCACTTCCCTGTTTTGCGTAATCGTTTGTAATCTGTTCTCCCAGTTCTTTCGAACGGACACGGATCTGCTCTTCCGTGACAAGAACTTTGTCGATGTTTTCTCTGATAGACATTGCGTCCTCCGTTATTTATAACGCGATAATTGTAACACAGAAAAACTTGGGCAAATAGAGTAATGACCCTTGTCGCAGCCGAGCCCCGGAACGAGAATCACTTCATTCTTCGCGTTTACAACCACCGGCCACAGAAGCCGGTCATAGCGCGGGATCTTCCGGTCAATGAAAAACCGGTGAACGGATTTGTGTCCGAAGCGCATCGCAATACGGTCGCCGTCACGGGGACTGCGCACCGTCAACGGCCAGTCCGTTTCGCTCACGGTTACTGCGCTGACGCCCGGAATTCCCTCCCCGACCGCAAAATCTTCCGACCGGAGGTTCTGCAGTTCCGCCGGGCTGCGGACCGTAAAGGAATACGGCTCTGGCTCCGGAAGAACGGCAATGACGGAATCCCGCACTGTCAGAACCGTTCCGCCGAAGTGAATCAGCGGGTCCTCCCGTTTCATGAGTATCGCATCGATTTCCTGCAGGCCGCGCCGCGAGCGGGCAATGCCATGCGCTGTCAGTTCCTTCCGCAGCGCCGTCAGGCGGTCTTCCTCCGTCCAGATACGGTACAGCGGAAGCCTGAGCCCCGCTTCCTTCACCCATGCGTCCACACGGCACCGGCGCTCCTGCAGGACCGCATTCTTCCGTGCGATCTCACGCAGGACGAGCTGCCGCTCATGCATGGGCATCGTTTCAATGATCTCGTGGCGGATGCGGTTGCGCTGCAGGGAACAGTCATCGTTGGTCGCATCATGAAAGGTACGGATCTGTTTTTTCCGGCAGTACTCCTCCAGCTCCGCTTTTGTTCTCTCAAGCAGCGGGCGGCATACCAGAACACCTTCAAGGATCCGTTCTTCCTTCAGACCCCAGGTTTCCGGAATGATTCCCTTTTCTTCCTGCATGAAGTAGGTTTCCAGAACATCATCCATATGATGTGCGGTCAGAACACCGGAAAACCCGTGTTCGTTCACAACACGGGCAAAGAATTCATAACGGTATTTTCTTGCGGCAGCCTCAAAGTTGCCGGTCCATTCAAACGGATCGTTTTTTACATGGCAGACAATGCCGTGATCCCGGCAGAATGAACGGACATATGCTTCTTCCTCGTCCGCTTCGGGTCGGTGATGATAGTTGACATGCGCGGCGGCACAGGAAACACCGCCGCTGATGCACATATCAAGCAGCGCCATCGAGTCCGGTCCGCCGGACACCGCGATCAGCCATGTACCGCAGGTAAGATCCACACCCGCATCTTATCATACCGTCCGGTCTGCGTCAGTCATTCCCTGGCCGGCGATGATTGCGCGGATCCGCCGCATCACCTCCTGAAACAGCGGTTCATCCGGTTCAATATGCGCGCGGATTTCCAGAATCCGGGCGGTATTGATAAAGCGGATGTCGTTCAGAAACAGCGTGGACGGCCGGTTCATGCCGGGCTGCTGGCCGATCCGCATGAGATGCACGCAGGGATTAGCCGGATCGCCGGCGCGCTCATACGCCTCCGGATTGCTGGTCATGGGAACGATCAGCGCCTTGCGGTTGCATAGGGAAAGAACAAGCCCGAAGTGCTGATACCCCATTTCCTGATTGAACGTCTGTCCGTAATCCAGCCAGCAGATGTCCCCGCGGGTGACTCTTACGCCGACATCCTCGCCGCTTCGGCACTTTGAACGGAGCACCCACATCGCCTCGGAGCGCATGTTCGGTTTCACATAGCCCGGAAGCAGCGTCCCGTAAACGTCTCTGCGGGTCCGAATATAATCCGTCCATTCCGGCGGAAAGGCGGTTCCTCCCGGGTAGCCGCTGCCTTCCAGCAGCATCTTTGAAGCTTCATATACATTCATCATTACTGATACCTCCTGATGAACATATAGGAAGGAAACTTTCAAATCCCCCGCTTCGTTCAGAAAAAAATTAAAAAAACTGCCGGTTCAGCCGGCAGCCTGTTTGTCTGAGTCTTTGTCCGGGGCGGTTTCCGAGGCGTCTGTTTCCGCTTTTTCCGCCTCTTCGGTGCTTTTTGCCTCTTCAATGAGTCTTGAATCGACCGGGTCTTCCCCGTCCTCCATATGCGGCCAGCCGGTCAGCCGGTTGACCATCGAAAGAATCGGATGGAAGTGCGGGTTGATCATGCCTGTAAACTCAATGAACAGATCCGCCCCCAGCATGAGCACCAGAATCACCGCAAGTCCCGCTTTCGGATTGAAGTAGGTGATTACCGCCGCCAGCGCAAACAGGAGCGTAACCACATACAGGACAAGCACGGTGTTGCGGTGACCGAGCTTCAGCTTGAACATCAGAATGTGATGCAGGTGGCCCTTGTCCGCCTCCATGATCTTCTGTCCCTTCAGCTTTCTGCGGATGATCGCAATCAGCGTATCCGAAATCGGAATAAACAGAACCACCATCGGCAGACCGAGGGTAATCAGGGCTGTTGTCTTGAATCCCAGCAGCGAGAGCGCCGCAATCATAAAGCCCATGAACTGCGCACCGCAGTCTCCGACAAACACGGAAGCCGGGTGAAAGTTATAGGGCAGAAATCCGAGAATCGCACCGGACAGCGTCAGCGCCATGATTACCACATCACGGCGTCCCATGAAGAAACCCAGCAGGCCGATCGTCATCGTCACGATCGTGCAGATGCCCGATGAGAGTCCGTCCAGGCCGTCGATCAGGTTGATCGCATTTGTGACACCGATCAGCCAGAGGAAGGAAATCATCTTCACGATGACCGGGTTGGAAATCTCAAACGACAGTACATGCAGGTTGGTCAGGGAAAGATTTCCGATGGTAAGCGCCGCAATTGCGCCGGAGATCTGAAACAGCAGCTTGTACTTCGGCGACAGATCATAAATGTCATCCAGCAGGCCGCCGATAAAGACCAGACAGCCTCCGATCAGAATGCCGTTGAGCTTGACGTCCGTCCGCCAGAGAATCGCGACCGAAAGCAGAAATGCGATATAGATCGCAACGCCGCCGATCCGGACGATCCGGCCGTGGTGAACGGTGCGCTTGTTTTCCACGGCATAGATGCCGAGCAGAAGGCCGATCTTTTTGGCGACAGGCACAAGGGCGAGTGAAATCACAAAAGGAAGCGCGAAATACGGGAATGCTCCGATGATGAGATTCATAAAAAAACGCCTCCTTTCTGTGTGGTCATTATACCATCAGTGGCAGCGGAATCCGCTGCCACCGGTGTTCTTTCATCTGTAAATCAATGCGAGCACGAACGAACCGGAAAGGTACGCCAGGCTCAGCACAAGGATCCAGTACAGGATCCTTGCCTGCAATACATGCCCCTGTTTGATGTACCGGCTGAAATTCAGTGCGCCTAGTCCATAGAAACTGAGCATGAATGCCGCAATATATACCGCTGCCCGCACTGCGTAAACTGCAGATTCCATCGGACGGATTACTTTGTGCCGAAGATACGGTCGCCCGCATCGCCGAGACCCGGCACGATGTAGCCGATCTCGTTGAGATGATCATCCATCGCCGCGAGATAGATGTCGACATCCGGATGAGCTGTCTGCACAGCCTTGACGCCTTCCGGAACACCGACCAGGCAGACCAGCTTGATCTGCTTTGCGCCGCGCTTCTTGATCATGTCGATTGCAGCAACCGCGCTTCCGCCCGTCGCCAGCATCGGGTCAACGATCATGACGATGGAATCCGCAAGCTCCTTCGGGAACTTTGCGAAATACTCATGCGGCTCCAGAGTCTCTTCATCACGGTAGAGACCGATAAAGCCTACCTTTGCGGTCGGGACAAGACGGCGGATACCGTCAAGCAGGCCGATACCGGCACGCAGAATCGGGACAATGACAACTTCCTTGCTTAAGGTGTAGCCGGTGCACGGTCCCATCGGTGTTTCGATGTCGACCGGCTTTACCGGCAGATCGCGGCATACCTCGTATGCCATCAGTTCGGCGATCTCATCCAGATTCTCACGAAAATCCTTGGTGGTGCAGTTCTTATCGCGCATCAGGGTCAGCTTGTGCGTGATCATGGGATGATTCAATACTTCCAGCATAAAAACCCTCCTGTAATGTTTTTGCTCTTTGTAAATTCTAGAAGAAACCCTGTCTGAATTCAATATCGCAAAGAATGCTATACTTTAGTTTATATGAAGGCAATGATTCTTCCTTCCGTATGTGTCCCCGACTGCGGCTCCGCTGTCCTGATTGCACGGCAGCTCGCCGCCATGTTCCGTCTCCAGGGAATCGATACCGGAATCTGTGCAGACCGTAAATCCCGATTCAGTGATATCGCTTTTTTTGAATCGCCTTCAACCGCCTCCCTGCGGCGCGGAAGCACCGGCACCACTGCAGAGGAATATCTGCGCGGACGCAACGCACTGTCTGCCTCCTATCTGAAAAAGGACTATCATGCCGTTTCAAAGGCAATTCATGAATACAATCCCGATTTTCTGATTGAAATCGAACGTCCCGCCGCCATCGCAGCCGCAGCCGAATACGGGCTCCCGGTCTTTTCGGTGGTAAGCGGAGGAACGTTCCGCTACCGCAGCTTCAAGGCGGATACCCTGAACGGACTGAATTCATTTCTCAATGATCTCGGTCTCGAACAGGTTCTGCATCTGCGGGAAATGTACCGCTACACCCAGTGCTTCGCCTTCGGGGCGGAGGAATTTCTCCCTCCGTTTCCGGGCTGCCGGGTCGCTTCCTTCGGCATTTCCGCCATTGCGCCGGTGAACGGGCCGCAGAACCGCGCCCTGAGCATCGCCTTTACGGAAAACGGCATCTCTGCCCGCCGCATGCGGCAGATCATCTCCGATGCCTTTCTCGGGGCGCCGTACGATGTCTATATCTACGACAGTTCCCAGCATCCCGGAAAAAACGGAAACCTGCATTTTCAGAACCTGCAGAGAACGAGCATCATAACCGGAAGCCGCCTCTGCATTCATGACGGAAGCGATGCCCTGACGCAGTACTGCACTGCGCTCGGCATTCCGCAGATCATCCTGCATGATGATTCCTATCAGCGTTCATGGAACGCCGTGTGTCTTGTGCGCAGCGGCGCCGGACTTGCGATTCACGAATCGGAACTGTCCATGGAACGCATGTACGAAGCCTACCGACAGGTTCTTGCGGATAACCGCTTCTTCAGCGAAGCCCGCAGACTTCAGGAAAATGTTCTGGAGCGCGGCGATGCGGTAAACATGCTTGCGTATCTCTGATGTATTGCAAAGGGGGTTTATAAAATATGAAACGTGATACATTCGGATCAAGACTCGGCTTTATTCTTGTCAGCGCCGGTTGCGCCATCGGCATCGGAAACGTATGGAAATTTCCGTATCTTACCGGTCAGAACGGCGGCGGAATCTTCGTGCTGATCTACCTGTTCTTCCTGATTATCATGGGTCTTCCGGTCATGACGATGGAGCTTGCGGTCGGCCGTGCTTCCCGCAAGAGCGCCGTGGAAGGCTACCGCGCGCTTGAACCGAAAGGTTCCTTCTGGCACCTGCACGGATGGGTATGCGTTGCCGGATGCGCACTGCTTATGATGTACTACACCACCGTCAGCGGCTGGATGCTTATCTATTTTGTAAAATTCCTGACCGGCTCGATGAGCGGATTCTCCGTCGATGAAATCGGCACCGTGTTCGGAGCCATGCTGGGAGATCCGGTTCAGATGGGAATTGCGATGGCTGTCACCGTCGCGGCCGGATTTGCGGTATGTTCCTTCGGTATCCGCAACGGTCTTGAGCGGATCAGCAAGATCATGATGGTCTGTCTGCTTGTGCTGATCATCGGCCTTGCCGGCTATTCCATGACTCTGCCCGGCGCATCGGAAGGTCTTTCCTTCTATCTCAAACCGGACCTTTCCGAAGTCAGCCGGATTGGTCTGAGCAATGTTATCGTTGCGGCGATGAACCAGTCGTTCTTCACGCTGAGTCTCGGAATTGCGGCAATGGAAGTATTCGGCAGCTACATGTCCGACAAATATACTCTCTACAATGAATCCATCCGGATTCTTATTCTCGATACCTTTGTGGCGATCTTCTCGGGTCTGATTATTTTCCCGGCATGCTTCAGCTATCATGTGCAGCCGGATTCCGGACCTGCCCTGATCTTCCTGACCCTTCCGAAAATCTTTGCGGAGATGCCGGTCGGCATGATCTTCGGGACACTGTTCTTCCTGTTCATGACCTTCGCAAGTTTCTCAACGGTCATCACCGTATTTGAAAACCTGATCTCCGCATCCATGGACAACTTCGGTCATTCCCGGAAAAAAGCGGTGCTGCTCAACTTCCTGTTCATCCTCATCGCCAGCATCCCCTGCGTCCTCGGCTACAACGTCTGGTCCAATGTGCATCTGATCGGCGGCCGCGACATCCTCGACAGCGAAGACTTCATTGTCTCCAATCTCCTTCTGCCGATCGGCTCTCTGATCTACCTGCTGTTCTGCACTTCAAGGCTCGGCTGGGGATTTGACGCCTACCGCAGGGAGTGCAACACGGGCAAGGGCATCAAGCTTGCCGCAGGCCTGGGAGTTTATCTGAAATATATTCTTCCGGTTCTGATCGCCGTCATTCTGATCAGCGGGCTTATCTGAGAAACCATCAAAAAAAGCAGAACTTCAGCGATGAAATTCTGCTTTTCTTATCGGTTCTTACGCAAACGGGAAATTCGCGGTCAGCGCAATGATTTCCTGCTGGATCTTCTGTTTCAGCACCAGATCCTCCTTGTTTTTCAGGACCTGTGCGATCCAGGTGCCGACCCTGCGGAATTCTTCTTCCTTGAATCCGCGGGTCGTCATCGCCGCGGTTCCAAGACGGATGCCGCTCGTAGTGTTCGGCTTTTCCTCATCAAACGGAATCGCATTCTTGTTTGCGGTGATATTCACTTCATCCAGCGCAACTTCCGCTTCTCTTCCGGTAATGCCGATGGAACTCTTGACGTCCACGAGGATCAGATGGTTGTCGGTGCCGCCCGCCACAAGACGGAAGCCCTCTTTCTGAAGCGTATCCGCGAGAACCTGGCAGTTCTTTACGATCTGCGCAGCGTAGTCCTTGAATTCCGGCTGCATTGCCTCGTAAAGGCACTGCGCCTTTGCGGCAACGATATGGCAGAGCGGACCGCCCTGCATGCCCGGGAAAATCGCCTTGTCTACAGCTTTTGCGTATTCCTCTCTGCAGAGGATCATGCCGCCGCGCGGACCGCGCAGCGTTTTATGTGTGGTTGTTGTGACAAAATCCGCATACGGAACCGGATTTTCATGCATGCCGCCCGCCACAAGACCGGCAATATGCGCCATGTCGACCATCAGGTATGCGCCGCATGCGTCCGCAATGGAACGGAACTC
>CAMOOA010000047.1 GCA_946621045.1 uncultured Erysipelotrichaceae bacterium | reverse complement strand
CGCCGATGATATATGCGGCAATGCCGAGGTTATCCAGGATGATCTGTGTCTTATCCGCGTCTGCCTCATCCAGACCGTACAGTAATATTCGTTTCACAAGAATATTTTACCGAAAAACACTGCCGCGCGTCAGAATAATGACTGTATCCGGTTCATATGGTTACGATTTTCAGTTTTCTCATTTATAATACGGGTAAGGCACTGGGAGACTTTTAATGATGAACATTTATGAAAGCGCAGAAGATTATCTGGAAGCGATTCTGATGATTCAGGAACGCAACGGAGTAGTTCATTCAATCGATATTGCGGAGGAACTCAATTTTTCCAAGGCAAGTGTCAGTATTGCGATGAAGAAATTCCGTGAAAACGGATATATCTCGATGGAAAAGAACGGTGAGATCACTCTGCTCAAACCCGGACGTGAAATCGCAGAGCGTATTTATGAGCGTCATCGTATTCTTACATCCCTGTTTGAAAAGCTTGGCGTTCCGAGAGAAATTGCCGCAAAGGACGCCTGCAAGGTTGAACACGACCTCAGCGAAGAAACCTTCGACGCATTAAAGAAGTGCGAACACTCGCTCTGATTCAGAAACGCCCGAATAGAAAACGAGCTGCACACACGGCGGCTCGTTTTTTTCATGCTGTTTTTTCGGTGTGATTCTGTTTCCATACATTCCGGGCAAAGAAAACTGTCACTGCAGCTGCGCAGAAGATGACCGCTTCTGCCAGCACCGGCGAGAGCAGCCCTCCGGTGATGACCGCCAGGAAATCAATGAGCGCATGCAGTTCCACCGCAATCAGCAGAAGACGGCGGTTCCTTGCGGGATCCTTTACGGCATAAAATACGAGAACCGACAATGCCATCTGCGCCGCAAGCGCAAAGATTCGTTCCGCAAAGGAGAGCAGATACATCGGCGCCGGCGTTGAGGTCAGCTGCGCAAACACCGCCTGCATCTGCACAAGCATATCGCCCGACAGCGTTCCGAGAACCTCTCCCGCAGAGCCGCTGTTGATCGAAGCCGCATAGATCAGATTGTTTGCCATCGTAACGCTGAAGATGTTGAACATCTCACTGCCTCCGTGGCCCGCGCCGTACATCAGGGCGTTCCAGTCATGACTGCGCTCCCGTTTCAGAATGCGGGAGAAGCAGAAATACCGGGCCAGTTCTTCAAACAGACCTGCCGCAATGCCGGCGTACAGCGCATAGAGATACAGGTTTCCCTGAATGTATGCACCGACGGAAGAACGGAATACCAGCGCATGAAACAGGCGTTCCAGAATATTGACCGCAATCAGAAATGCAAGCCATCCGACAAAGAATGCACGCGGCGATGCATGTTTCTTCCGGTTCAGAAAGAAAAAGAGCACCAGCGGCACAATGATTCCAAGCGCCATGCATACGGAAATCATGATGATGGATGACAACGGTACGTGATATTCCATAAATTTATATCCCCTATGGAAATATTATACGCGCAACAAAAAAAAGCTGAACAATCTCAGCTTTTCAGTTTCAGTAGTTGAATGCGTCCAGAACTTCCGCCGCAAAATCACGTGCCTTCTCGATTTCCTCTTCTCCGGGTTTTCCCTTGTTCATCAGGAAAAACCTTCCCTTGAGAAGCAGGTGCCGCGGATAGACCGCGATGCCCTTGTGTTCAAGCAGGTTTACCGCTAGCGCAAGATGGTCCGAGCCGGTAGCGCTCGTGCTGAACAGCGCTGCGCCCTTAATGGAGTTGACCGGCAGCTGATCGAGATAATCCAGCATGGAATTATCCGGTTTTCCGGCATAAATGCCCACTCCGACAAACAGCAGGTCGGAACGGGTGATGTTGTTGGGCTCATGAATATCTACGGCCTCAATGCCGCATTCGTCCGCAATCGCTTCGGCAATCTTCTGCGTGTTGCCGCCGCGCGACTGATAAATCACATTTATTACTGTCATAATTCCCGGTTTTTATACACCTCTGATACAGAGGACTTATTTTAAAAAAAGGTGCCCAAACATTCCGTTGAGAAACGTAAGAAGAATTGAAAGCCATACTGCGGAACTGAATGAAGCAATTGTTGATCCGTCGCTGAACCGGAACGCCGCCCAGAGAACCAGTCCGTTGATCACAAAGGAAAACAGGCCGAATGTGGTAACCGTCAGCGGAAAAGCCATTACCTTAAGCAGCGGCTTCACGGTCTGGTTGAGAATCGTTACCGCAAGTGCCGTCGCCGCAAGCGCCGCAAAATCCGAAAATGTTACTGATGCTGAGAAACGGTCGATGACCCACAACGACAATGCGTTGACAATCCATACTTCAAAGAACTTACTCATACGTTGACTAGTTTACCATCTTTTTTTGAATTCGTGCGATTTCCCATACATTTCACATAACATTCATCATGTCGAACTGAAGTTTATTATCTGGGAGGTATCAGAAGCCTGTGCAGCGCCTTTACTGCCGGACGCAGAACCATGAATGCAAGCAGGGCAACGCACGTCCAGTCAAATACGGTTTTCGCAATCTTAAGATAGTTTACCGGTTCTTTTTCCGGCTCCCGTACGATTTCCGCCGTCAGCGGAGATCTGCCGATTTCCGTTCCGTCCATCAGAAAGATCACTTCCGCGCTGATATGGCCCGGATCCTTCGCTTCCTCGTTTTTCACAACAATCTCAGACGTGATGCTCTCCTTCGCCACACCTTTGGGAAGCAGAATATTGAAACTGCTGTCAGCGGAGAAGGTGACGTCTGCGATATGTGTTTTCCCGTCATCGACCGATACGGTTTTTGTGCCGATATCCTCCGGCGTAATGGTAATTGTCTGAGCACTCTCGAATCCGTAATCAAGAAGCCTTGCGGTGTCTTTGTATGCAGTATCCGCATCGGCTTCATGCATGGTCACCGCAATCAGGCCGGTACCGCCCCGTTTTGCATATGCCGCCAGAGCATATCCGTTTGCCGGAGTGGATCCGATCTTTCCGCCGGCGGCGCCTTCATAGCTGTACGCTCCGTCCCGGAGAAGTTCACAGTCATTGGCAAGCGCCCGCGTCTGTGCCTGCATGTTCGTTGCAGTAAGGGTATGGGAAGAAGCGCCGAATATTTTACGGAAACTCTCATTCTTCAGCGCGTTCCGTGTCAGAAGCGCCAGGTCATAGGCAGTGGAATACTGTCCCGCCGCTGCCACACCGAACGGATTTTCAAAATGCGTTCCGGTCATCCCGAACGCTTCCGCACGCTCATTCATCTGTTTTACAAACGAAGGAATATCGCCGGCAGCACCTTCCGCAAGCATGGCGCAGGTATCATTTGCGCTTACGAGCATCGTCGCATATTCGCAGTCGCCGGCACTCATCGTTTCTCCCTGCTGGATCCAGAGAACGCCCTGGTCATGACTGTAGCTCTGAAATGCCTCCGCGGACATCGTCAGGGTGTCGCTGTCATTGAGCTGTTCCGCCGCAAGCAGAACCGTCATGATTTTTGTGAGTGAAGCAGGGTCTCCCGGTTCATCCCCGTTCTTGTCAAACAGAACCGTTCCGCTTTCCGCATCCATCAGGACCGCGTAATCCGTAGCCAGTTCAACCGCATATTCTTCTGTCTGCTCTTCCGATTCCGCGCCGGTTTCCTCCGGTTCTGTTTCCGGAGACGGCGCCTGCTCGGCAAGAACCGGCGTCAGCGCTGTCAGCGAAGAAAGAAAAAGTGCAATGAGTTTTTTCATAATCTGTCATTCTCCCGTACCGGCAGCCGGTACCGGATGCCGTATGTATGGTTTATGCCGGCATGAAATCCGCCGGCGAATTTATTCTACCATCCGCCCATCAGAGCCGAAAGCGCTTCTGCATATCGCCCCTGAATATAAAAAGCAGGAAACATCAGTATCCCGCTTTCAGATAACTGTTATTCCGCTTTGCCGAGCTGAAGCAGCCGCATCGCGTTCAGCACACACAGCATCGCAACGCCGGTATCGGCGAAGATCGCCCACCACATGTTCGCGATACCGAAGGCACTGAGTATCAGTGTGAGGATCTTGACTCCGATTGCGCCGTAGATATTCTGGTTCACAACACGCAGTATCTTCTTTGCGCCGCGGATTGCTTTTACCATTCCGGTCGGTTTGTCATCCATGATGACAACGTCGGCCGCTTCGATTGCCGCATCGCTTCCAAGCGCTCCCATCGCAAATCCGATGTCTGCCGCCGCAAGCACCGGCGCATCATTCACACCGTCCCCTGCGAATACGGTGATGCCGTCTTTCCGGTACGCCATGACGCGCTCTACTTTATCCTGCGGCATACAGCCGCCGTGCACTTCATCAACGCCGAGTGCAGCACCGGTTTTTTCGGCGATCTTCGGATTGTCTCCCGAGACAATGACGGTTTTCAGTCCGCTCTGTTTCAGCGCGGCAACCGCATCCTTCGCATCTGCTTTCAGCCGGTCTTCAAGGATGATGCAGCCTTCATATACACCGTTCTTTGCGACATACACCATGGTTCCGGGGTCATTCTCTTCACTGAACGGAACTCCGAAATCATTCATCATCCGGCCGTTTCCGGCTAGGATTACATCATCACCGACCGTCACCTGAATTCCCCGGCCGGCGATTTCATTTACATCACCGATTGCGGAACTGTCGATTTCCTCCGGATATGCGGCGCGGATTCCCGCCGCGATCGGATGGTTGGAGGAGGCTTCCGCATATGCGGCATCCCGCAGCACAGTATCCCGGTCCATGCCGGTAATCACCCTGCTTACCTCGAAAACACCCTCTGTCAGTGTTCCTGTCTTGTCCAGCACAGCTGTTTCCGCACGTGCCAGCGGTTCAACCATATTGGCTCCCTTGACGAGAATTCCCTGCTTGGAAAGACCGCCGATGCCGGCAAAGAATGACAGCGGAACGGAGATGACAAGTGCGCACGGGCACGAGATAACCAGGAATGTGCATGCACGATAGATGCCTGCATGCACATCTTTTGTGACAACAGCGACAATCACCGCAACGACAACTGCGGAGAAGACGACTGCCGGTGTATAGATACGCGAAAACTTCGTGATAAAGTGTTCCGCATTTGCCTTCCTTGATTCCTGATTTTCCACAAGATCAAGGATGCGCGCCACCGTGCTTTCGCCGTACGGTTTCGTGACTTCTATTTCCAGCACGCCGTTTTCATTTACAGAGCCGCTGATCACTTCATCCCCGGGGTCCACATCGCGAAGCCTGGACTCTCCGGTAAGGGATGCCGTATTCAGTGAAGACGATCCATGCAGGACAATACCGTCCAGCGGAATCCGTTCGCCGGGTTTTACCTGAATCACATCGCCGGCAGACACTTCCGCAGGAGATACCTGCACGAATGTTCCGTTCCGTTTTACATTGGCATAGTCCGGGCGGATGTCCATCAGCTCACCGATTGAACGGCGGGAATTGTCGACAGCACGGTCCTGAAAATATTCACCGATCTGATAAAACAGCATGACGCCCGCAGCCTCGCGGAAGTCCTTCAGATACATCGCCGCAAGCGTTGCGACACTCATCAGGAAATGTTCATCGAATACCTGTCCGCGTCCGATACCGCGGATTGCCTTGTACAGAACGTCATATCCGAGAATGAGATATGCCGCAATCTCCGCGACAATCTGCGGAACTCCCTTCAAAAACAGTCCGACCGCAAACAGCAGCGCACCTGCCGCAAGCCGGATCGGCATGATGTCTTTTTCTTCTTCCGGCTTTTCTTTTTCTGCGGCAGTTTCATATGCAAGAACTTTCGCACCGGGTTCTTCCCTTGCGACAAGCTCCCGGATCATCTGTTCGGCATGTGCAGGGTCTGCACAGTCATATGTCAGGGTGCTGTTCATGAAGCTGAAACTGACATTGGAAAGCCCTTCAAGTCCGGCAATCTTATGTTCAAGCTCCGCCGCACAGTCAGCGCAGTCAACATCTTCGATGCGCAGCCGGTATGCGCCGGCAGCCGCATGCAGCTCTTTTTCCATACCGCCTTCATCATGGTGATGTTCATGAAGATGCTCATGATGGTGTCCGTCACAAGAACATGCGTCATGATCATGACGGTGATGATGTTCATGTCCTTTTGCGGTAATCACCGCATCCGGTTCTTCCTTCGCTGCCAGTTCTCTGACACGCTGTTCCATTTCCTTTCCTTCGGAATGGAGACATTCATACGTCAGAGAGTTTTTCATGAAGTTCAGCGAAACATTGGAGATGCCCTCCAGTTCCTGAATCTTACCTTCCAGCTTTGCGGCGCAGTTGGCGCAGTCAATGCCGGTGATTTCAAAATGATAGACCGCGGTTTCTTCTTCCGTATGGGTATGAGAATGTTCATGGCATTCACATTCTTCATGGTCATGATCATGGTGATGCTCATGGCATCCGCATTCTTCATGTTCATGATCGTGGTGATGATGCTCATGCCCTTTTGCGGTGATCACCGCATCCGGTTCTTCCTTCGCTGCCAGTTCTCTGACACGTTGTTCCATTTCCTTTCCTTCGGAATGGAGACATTCATACGTCAGAGAGTTTTTCATGAAGTTCAGCGAAACATTGGAGATGCCCTCCAGTTCCTGAATCTTACCTTCCAGCTTTGCGGCGCAGTTTGCGCAGTCAATGCCGGTAATTTCAAACTTGTATGTTGCCAGTTCACTCATATCAGTCACCCGTTTTCATATGAACGATTGCTCATATGTTCCAAGAACATAGTATTCCCTGCACATGGACGTGTCAATGAAAAAGAAGCCTGAAACATCACTTTCTGTTTCCGGCTTCCTATTATTCCGAATACCGCTGTCCGAGTTTCTGTATGTACTCTGTCAGAATCTGCCGCAGCTCATCGAGCGTCTCCGCCTTCGCACAGGCAGAACGTGTTTTTGCAGCGTACGGCATGCCGTCCATGTAATAGGAAGAGATGCCGCGCATCATTGATACCCCGGTGTGTTCCCCTTCATAGGCGCATAACCGTTCCGCATAATCAATGCACAGCAGGATCCGTTCTTCATAGGACGGTTCTGCACCGGCCCTGCCTTCAAGACGGGACTCGATCTGTCCGATCAGATACGGACGGCCGACAAGCCCTCTTCCGATCATTACCGCATCGCATCCGGTTTCCTCCAGCATGCGTACCGCATCATCCGGTGTGCGGATATCTCCGTTTCCGATAACCGGAACGGACACTGCTTCCTTCACCATCCGGATAAACCGGTTGTCGGACTGTCCCCGGTAAAGCTGTGTTCTCGTTCTTCCGTGCACCGCAATGGCAGAAATGCCAATGTCCTCCAGACGCCGCGCCAGTTCAGGCGCATTGATATGTTCCATATCATAGCCGGCCCGCATTTTGACCGTGACCGGCCGGTCGGTATGCGTGATGACCGCCCCGGCGATCTTCACCGCAAGGTCGGGTTCCTTCATCAGCCAGGATCCGGCATGGGATTTCAGAACTTTCGGTACCGGGCATCCCATATTGATGTCGATGATATCGCACGCTGTATGTTCCGTAAGATATTCCGCGGCTTCCGCCATCGTCTCCGGATCCCCGCCGAATAACTGCAGGCTGACCGGATGTTCCGTTTCATACACCCGGCACATATCAAATGTCCGCTCATTCTGATAATGAAGGGCTTTGTCGCTGATCATCTCCGATACGGAAAGCGCAGCCCCTGCATCATGACAGACCTGACGGTAGACCGGATTGGATATTCCGGCCAGAGGCGCCGCAATGACATGACCTGACAGTTCAACCGTACCGATCTTAAGCACGGGACCTTCTCTCCAGGATTGCACGGAGTTCTTCCTCCGTGAACCGGTATTTCTTCCGGCAGTAATGGCACTCCGCTTCCGCACCGTGATCTTCATTGATCATCGCCTCAAGATCTGTCTTCTGCAGACCGGCCAGCGCATCCGCAAAGTGTTCCTTTGAACAGTCACAGTGCCAGCGCAGCGGTTTGTGATCAAGGATCTTTGCGTCCGGAAAGAGCTGCCGGATCAGATCCTCCACTTCGATGCCCTGACTCATGTATTCACTCATCGGCCGCATCTCTGCGGCAACACGCTCCACCGCTTCGATCACGTCCTCTCCGGCAAAGGGCATCAGCTGAATGATCATTCCGCCTGCCGCCGAGACAGAGGAATCGGTATTGACAAGAACCCCGACCGAAACAACACTGGGGATCTGTTCACTGATGGCAAAGTAGCGTGCAAAGTCCTCGCCGATCTCGCCGGAGGAAAGCAGGACCGTGCCGGTAAACGGCTCCTTCAGCCCCATATCCCGCGATACCTGCAGGGTTCCGTCTGTGCCGACCACCTTTCCGACATCAAGATGTCCGTCAGCACGGGATGCATACAGCTGCATGTGATCGCCGCAGCCGCGCACATTTCCTGCGCCGTCCGCTTCTGCGCGGATTACCCCGATCGGCCCGTTTCCGCTGATCCGCACACGGACATGTTCATCCGCTTCCTTCAGATCGCTTGCGATCAGGGCCGTTACCGTCATGGTTCTTCCCAGGGCTGCCGTACAGGTTGCGGCACTGTCATGCGCAATGCGCGCGGCTTCCACAAGCTGTGTCGACC
>CAMOOA010000046.1 GCA_946621045.1 uncultured Erysipelotrichaceae bacterium | reverse complement strand
ACATTGTCATCAATGCGATTGAAAGCCATCACGGCGACAAGCCGGCGGATGACATTATCGCAGTGCTTGTGGCGGCGGCGGATACGCTCAGCGCAGCCCGTCCGGGCGCCCGTTACGAATCAATGGAAAACTACATTGAGCGTCTCGAGCAGCTTGAGAAGATTGCGACAAGTTATGACGGCGTCGAAAAGGCGTTTGCGATTCAGGCAGGCCGTGAAATCCGTGTCATGGTTCAGCCGGAAAAGATCAATGACGAGACCATGGTCAAGGTTGCGCATGATCTGAAGGATCGGATTGAAAACGAAATGACCTATCCGGGTCAGATCAAGGTAACGCTGATCCGTGAGGTGCGCGTTCAGGAACTGGCGCAGTAACCGATGAAGATTCTGTTCCTCGGAGATGTTGTCGCAAGAGTTGGCAGGGAGGCTGTCCGCAGCCGTCTGGCCGACCTGAAGCGCAGATATGAAGCAGACTTTACAATCATCAACGGGGAAAATGCGGCGCACGGAAAGGGTATCACCTCTGGAATTTACAGAGAGCTGATTGAGGCCGGTGCCGATGTTATTACTCTTGGGAATCATGCATTCGCAAAATCTGCGATTACAAATCAGTTTGAACAGTGTCCGTATCTGGTCCGGCCGGCCAACATGGAGCCGGAACACGTGGGACGTTGCTGGGTAATCCGGGAATGCAGGGGAAAACGGGTTGCGGTCGTCAATATTCTCGGCGGGGTATTCATGGACCTGTCGCTGGGAGAATCCTATCCTGTGATGGAACGGATCCTGCAGGAAATTGACGCCGATATCATCGTGGTGGATCTCCATGCGGAGGCCACAGGCGAAAAGGAACTGTTCTGGTTCCGCTACCGTGACCGGGTGAGTGCCGTAATCGGCACGCATACGCATGTTCAGACGGCGGATGAGCGCATCAAGGACGGATGCGCATACATCAGCGATGCCGGAATGTGCGGGTCATTTGACTCCGTACTCGGACGCGACAGCAGGGAACTGCTTGCGCGGAGTCTTGGAGAGCCTACCCGCTATACACCTGCGGATACGCCCGCTGTCCTGTGCGGTGTACTGATTGTGATTGATGATTCAACAGACAGAGCAGTGAAAATCACCAGAATTCAGGAGCGTCCCTCTGCGGATGCCTGATACAGGAACTTACAGAATCCGGAAATGCCGGATTCTGTTTTGTTTTTGAAAAAATTCTCCGGATTACCGTGGATTTGAGGACTTTGGTACGTACAAAAATATGTATTTATATCATTGAAACCTGCAAAAGGGAGATGATATAATTCGAAGGAAGAGGAGGAAGAACATAATGGCAGTAGTTATTGATAAGGAAAATTGCATCGGATGCGGCGCCTGCACAGGTGTTTGCCCGGTATCCGCTCTGACACTCGATGCGGACGGAAAGTCTGAGTGCAATGCAGATACATGCATTTCCTGCCTTACATGTGTCGGAACCTGCCCGGTCGGCGCGATTAAGGAAGGCGAGTAATTCTCACATTGCAAAGTGAACCGGCGATTGCCGGTTTTCTTTATGCCTTGTATAATTGAGCCGCACCGAACTGAGGTAAATTTTTTTATGAAACAGAATTATCAATTGCCTGATCACAGCGCAGAGCGCATGCGCACCGGAAGCGCCAGACGGATCAGTTTTTCAATGGATGACGATCTGCGCAGGCTGGGACAGGGAAAAACATATTTTATCCGGACCTACGGATGTCAGGCGAACGTCCGGGATTCGGAAACACTCGCCGGCATGCTGGGGATGATGGGATTTATTCCTGCCGCCGGTCCGGAAGATGCCGATCTTTCCATTTTCAATACCTGCGCCGTGCGCAGGGCGGCGGAAGAACATGTGCTCGGCGAGCTTGGAAGCCTCAAGCCCCTGAAGACAAAGCATCCGGAAAAGATTTTTGCGGTCTGCGGCTGCATGGCCCAGGAAGAGTCCATGGCTTCGCTCATTGCGGAACGCTGTCCGCAGGTGGATCTCCTGTTCGGGACGCATAACCTGGAGCGGTTTCCGCAGCTGCTTGCGCGCACGCTGTCAGGAGAACGGACCATCGAAGTGGAGTCTGACGGTGCCGGGGCGGTAGTGGAGGGCCTGCCGGTCAGCCGCACCCGCCGGTATAAAGCATTTGTCAATATCATGTACGGATGCGACAAGTTCTGCACGTACTGCATCGTTCCCTATACCCGGGGAAAGGAGCGCAGCCGCCGCATGGAGGATGTCATAGCCGAGATCCGGTCCGCAAAAGCGGACGGCGCAAGAGAAGTGACGCTGCTCGGTCAGAATGTCAATGCCTACGGCAGGGATCTCGGGCTCTCCGACGGATTCAGCGATCTTCTGCGGGAAGCCGCCGAAACCGGTATTGAGCGGATCCGTTTTTATACCAGTCATCCGCGGGATTACCGCGAAACGACGATTGACGTCATGAAGGCATATCCCAACGTCATGCCTGCGCTGCATCTTCCCGTACAGTCCGGCTCGGATGAGGTTCTGAAGCGGATGAACCGCGGCTATACGATCGGCCACTACTGTGAGCTGGTGGACCGGATGCGGGAAAAGATTCCGGGCATCACCTTTACAACAGATCTTATTGTCGGATTTCCTTCGGAAACCGATGCGCAGTTCCGTCAGACGCTGGAACTTGCGGACCGCTGTCAGTTTGACAGCGCATTTACATTTGTTTACAGTCCCCGGGAGGGGACACCGGCGGCTTCGATGGCCGATGATGTTCCGCCGGAAGTGAAAAAGGAACGGCTTGCGGAACTCAATGAAAAGATCGGATTCTATGCCCGCCGGAACAATGAGGCGGAAGTCGGCAGGATCCGGAAGGTTCTGTGCGACGGTCCCAGCAAAAAAGACCCGGATGTTCTCTGCGGATATACGGAGGAAAACCGCCTTGTCAATTTCACCGGTACGGATATCCGTGAAGGGGACATCGCGGAAGTCCGCATCACGGAAGCGCGCAGCTTCAGTTTGAACGGAGAAGCAGTCGGTTGACATTCCGTGCAGGGCGGTTTCAAGTTATAATATTTTTAACGTTGTTTTAACGGAGGAACAGATCATATGAGTAAGGTACGTATTTTTGCGCTCGGCGGACTCGACGAAGACGGCAAAAACATGTTTGTAATTGAAAATAATGATGATATTTTTGTGATCGAATGCGGCATGCGTTATCCGACCGCTGACGAACAGCTCGGCGTTGAAATGATCACACCGGATTTCCAGTATCTTGCGGAAAATCAGAAGCGCATCAAAGGCGTATTTGTGACGCACGGCCATGATGATGTCATGGGTGCGCTGACGCAGTTTCTCAAGCAGGTAAAGGCACCGATCTATATGGCGCCCCTCACCGCGCGTCTGTTTGAACGCAAGGCACGCAAAGAAGGAATCCGGGATGTGGAGATCCACCGGATCCGCCGCAATACAAACTTCAAGATCGGTAAGACCGAGATCCGCACATTCGGCACGACCCAGTCCATTGCCGACGGCTTCGGAATCGCCATCCGGACAGAAGACGGGTATGTGGTCTATACGAGTGAATTCATCGTTGACTATGACGTCAAGATGGATGCGTTCCGTTTCGATCTTACCGAAGTCACTGAACTCGGCTCCCGCGGCGTACTTGCGCTTCTTGCGGAATCCGTCGGTTCCACGCGGGAAGGACATTCCTCCCCGAATCACCGCATTACATCGCAGGTCGAACCGATTTTTGACAATGCGGCGGACCGGATCGTCTGCACGGTATACAACCAGAACCTTTACCGCGTGATCGAACTGGTTGAACTTGCCAACAAGTTCAAGCGGAAGGTGATGATCTATGATGATGAACTGCGCAGCCTGATGGCGGATATGGCGGAACTGGGCTATTACCGCATTCCGGCCGGTCTTGAAATCGCGCCGCAGAACTTTTCCAACGACATGGACAATGTCGTCGTGATCATCGGCGGAACCGGAAGCACGATTTTCCGCAAGGTTCACAAGATCGCCAGCCGTGAAGATGATGTGATTCAGCTTCGCGACACCGATACCGTCATCGTGGCGTCTCCGGCAGTTCCGGGCACGGAACGCGATGCGTCGAACATGGAAGACGACCTGTACAAGGAAACCTCGCGGGTCTACGGCGTTGACACGAAGCGCACATTCTCCATGCATGCGTCGATCGAAGATCTTAAGATGATGATCTACCTCATGAACCCGCAGTATTATGTGCCGGTGAAGGGAGAATACCGTCAGCTGATTTCCAATGCGAATATCGCCCTGAATATGGGATATCCCGCAAACAATATCATCGTGCTTGAAAACGGCATGGTTGCCTGCATTGAATCCGGCCAGCTTCAGCGTGAGATGAAAACCGTCCCGGTCGGTGATGTCATGGTTTCGGGCGGCGACAGCCTCGATGCGGCGGGAATGGTCCTCAAGGACCGTGAGACCCTGAGCACCGACGGTGCGATCGTTGTCGGCGTCGTGGTCAATCACGGAACGAAGGAAATCATCGGCGGCCCGGATGTGCAGAGCCGCGGCGTCATCTATCTGAAGGATGCGGATTACATCATCCGCGAAATCGGCGTGATCATGGAGAACACCATCAATACCGCCGTTGCCGAAAAACGGTATGACAATCTTGAGTGCCGCGCAGAGGCGCGTGAAAAGATTGCACGCTATGTCATGAAGGAGACCGGAAAGCGTCCGATGATCCTTCCGGCAATCGTAGAGATCAATACGAAAGACTGAGGTTCGTGATACAATAACGGGTAATGACAAAGAAAAAAACAACCAGAAAAAAGAGCAGTTCCAGGACCGCAAACAAGCCGCTTGTCGACAGTGAAACGCGGGACTGGATTACTGTTGTAATCATTCTTGCGATTACTGTTGTCGCATATATGCAGATGGGAATCGTGGGAGTATATCTGAGCCGGCTATGCCGGTTCCTTTTCGGTAAATTTTACTATGTGATTCTCGGCGCAGTCGTGATCCAGATCCTGATCACGATGATCAACCGCAAGGACGGAAACACCCGCTCGAAGAACCCGCTGGCGGTGATCGCAATCATTCTTGCGGTGCTTCTGATGTGCGCTTATGCGGATACTCCGAAAGAACTTTCGGGATTTCAGATTTTTACGGAATATGTACGCAATACTGCTTCCTTTTTTTCGGAGGAGCCGGCTATGGAACCGGCGGGCGGTATTATCGGCGCGTTCCTGTTTGCGCTGACGACCGCAACGGTTGACCGCGTGGGAACCGTGCTTGTGATCATCGTGCTGTTCATCATCGCAGCGCTTCTGCTTGTAAACCTCGACGTATACAAGCAGGCATTCAATACCGTCTGGACATATCTTTCCACCCGCGATGACGAGGAAGAAGACGGAGATGATGATACGGAAGAGGATGAGGAAGAGGAAGACGATACCGAAGACGACATCGTTTTTGAAGAAGTTCCGTTTGAGCCGGAGATGATCGAACCGGTGCGCAGTCTTCCGGAGGAAAAGGCACAGCCGAAGATCCGGATGATCGAGGCAGATGACGAAACCTCACCGATTCCTGTCCAGCCCATTGAGCAGGATGAATTTGACGATACGCCGGAACCGCTGTCCGGTTTCTATGATGAACAGCCGAAGACTGCAGTGCCCGATGAAACGATGAGCATTCTGACCAATGTCAAAACACCGGTGATCGAACGGCAGAACAGCTGGAGCGATGACTTTGTCATGCCTTCCGAGCCGGTTCACCGGACCGATTCTGCCGCAACGACTTTCCTTACGGTAGACGATCTGTATGACCGGACACCGCGCGGTCCGCGGGCAGAGCCTTCCAGAAAAACATCCGATTCGGAACCGGTGCGTCCGATGATGACTTATGAGGAAGCGATGCGGCTTCATCAGCGGCGCGAAGAAGAACACGCAAGCGGGATCCGTCCGTATCCGGAAGATATGATCCGACGTACACATCCTTACAGCAGTGAACCGCAGCGTCAGCCGGAACCTGCGGAAACATACCGTCCGGCCGAATCTTATCAGCCGGCCGAAACCTGCCCGCAAGCCGAAACCTATCGTCCGGTTGCGGGGGGATTTGAGGAAGATCCGATGTACCGCCGCCAGTATCCGGAAGAACCGGTCAGTGCAGCCCGTCCCTATGCGGAAGAACCGGCTGTGCCTGTAAGGCCGTATGCCGGGGAAGCAGCCGCTGCCGCCCGGCCGTATGCGGAGCCTGCGCCTGCGGAAACGCAGCCGGCGTATCAGCCCCGTCATGCCCGCACGGTCACAAACCGGGGAACGGTTGCGGAATATCCGGCACAGGAATATCCTGTCCGCGACTATCCGGAACAGACCGGAATGCCGGAACAGCCGGAAGATCTCACCGTTTATCCGAAGGCAGCGGAACCTGCGCCTGCAGTGCCGGAAACACCGGCCGGCAGACGTTCGAACAAGCCTTACAAGCTGCCGAAGCTGAACATTCTCGATCCGGTTCCGCCGCGCGCAAAAGACGATGTCAATGCGCAGGCTGCCCGTGAGAAGGGCGAGCTTCTGATTCAGGCGCTTCGCAATTTTGATATTGAAGCACGCCTGATCGATACCCACATCGGTCCGTCCGTCACACAGTTTGAAATCCGTCCGGATGCCAATGTCAAGGTATCGAGAATCCTCGGCCTGGCAGATGATATCAAGATGCAGCTGGCAGTCAAGGACGTCCGTATCGAAGCCCCGATTCCGGGTCACAATGCGGTCGGTGTGGAAATTCCGAACCAGAAGGCCACTCCGGTCAAGATGAAGGAACTCTTTACCGATCTGCCGGACGGCAATGCGGAGCCGCTGCTGATTGTGCTCGGCAAGGATCTGCTCGGAAAGACGATCACATGCCGGCTCGACAAGATGCCGCATCTGATGATTGCCGGTGCGACCGGTTCCGGTAAATCCGTCTGTATGAATTCCATCATCACATCACTTCTGCTTCGGACGAAGCCGGATGATGTAAAGATGCTGCTGGTCGACCCGAAGAAGGTTGAATTCACGCCATATCAGCGTATCCCGCATCTGATCGGACCGGTCATCAATGATCCGACCCAGGCAAGCAATGCGCTCAAAGTCATCGTCAAGATCATGGATGAGCGCTATGACTTCTTCGCAAAAGCGGGCGTGCGCAATATTCAGGGCTACAACAAGATGGTTTCCGAAATGGGACCGACGCAGGAAGACGGAAGTCCGTCGCCGAAGAAGATGCCGTACATCGTCGTTATTGTCGATGAGATGGCTGACCTTATGAATGTCGCAGGCAAGGAAGTGGAAAGCTCCATTCAGCGTATCACGCAGCTTGCCCGTGCAGCCGGCATTCATCTGATTATCGCAACCCAGCGTCCATCGACCGATGTCATTACCGGTGTCATCAAGGCAAACATCCCGAGCCGTATCGCATTTGCGGTTTCCTCGGGAATTGACTCCCGGACGATTCTTGACCATGTCGGCGCAGAGCGCCTGCTCGGAAACGGCGACATGCTTTACATGCCGATCGGTGTATCATCCCCGACACGTGTGCAGGGCGTCTTTATCACCGATGAGGAAGTCAAACGCATCACGGACTATGTTTCGGCGGAGGCAGTGCCGATGTATGACGATTCCTTTATCCGTCTGGAAGGTGTCAATGACGGAGAGGGAAGTGTCGGCGGTGTTGCCGGCGCGGCAGAGGATCCGCTCTTTGATGAGATCAGGGACTATGTCGTCGACGTGCAGAAGGCATCCACCTCATTGCTGCAGCGCCGGTTCGGAATCGGCTACAACCGTGCCGCAAGGATGATCGATCTTCTGGAAGAGAAGGGAATCATCGGACCGGCCCAGGGCAGCAAGCCGCGTGAGGTCTATATCAAGAAGGATGAATAAGCGGGTCAGTGTACCCGCTTTTTCTCTGCCCGGGTACGGATCGTTTTCATTGCAAATATGAACCTGGTTCAACTATGATAAGGATGAAGGGAGGATTTGAAATGAATTTCGGAAGTTTTGTTGTAATTGTAATCCTCGCCGTTGTAGTAATTCTTGACATCCGTTATCTAAGACGAAAAGGACTCAGTGACTGCGCTGGCGACTGCAATCAGTGCCACGGCACATGCAAATGGTCGGAAGACCTGAAACAGGCTCGGAAGGAAATCGCGTCCGAAAGACAATAATTCTGCATAGTACGATTCAGAAAATAACGGAGTTCTTGTTTTATGATTTCTGTGGAAATCGCCCCCGGTGTGCGTGTACATGCACACGAGACAGCAAAATTCAAAACACAGGTACTCAGTATCAAATTTCTCTGGCCGATGAATCCTTCTATCCGGGCGGAGAGTTTTTTACTGTCTTATCTGCTTTCCGATACGACAGAGCATTTCCCGAAAAAACAGGATCTGCTTTCCCATCTTGATCATCTTTACGGTGCTTCCTTCAGTATTGCCGCGATTCCCCGCGGAGCATGCGACCGTCTGAAATTCACATTCTCCGGGGTTCATGTCAACGGTCTCAACGACGACCTGATGGAACAGCTTGCGGCGGTTGCGGCGGAATGCATTTTTCATCCGCGTCTTGAAAACGGC
>CAMOOA010000045.1 GCA_946621045.1 uncultured Erysipelotrichaceae bacterium | reverse complement strand
CTTGTTCAACTTTCGCCAATATTTCGAAGTATTGAGTGTGACTGCCTGTCACACTGAAAAAAGGCATCCGGTCAGGGATGCCTCAGATGTTCTTCTGCAGGATCACTCAACACCGATGATATAGCAGTAAACCGGCTGTTCACCCTTCTGAACTTCGATATCCACCTCATAGGTGTTTTCGATATAATCGGAAACAGCTTTCGTTTCCTCGTCCGTCGCATCCTGTCCCTGGATGATCGTGACGATTTCACTGTCTTCATCAACCATCTGATCGATCAGACGGCATACCGCATCGGTCTTTTCACGGCTGGTAAGAACGATATCCTTGTTCAGGATTCCCATGTAGTCGCCTTCGTGAATTTCACGGCCTTCAATCGTCGTATTTTTGATTGCATAGGTGACCTGACCTGACTTCACATCGGAAATGCCTTCCTTCATGTGTTCGGTATTCGCTTCCGGCGTCTCAGCGGGATTGAACTGAATGCATGCCGCAAGGCCCTGCGGGATCGTCTTTGTCTCAAGAACGATAATGTCCTTGTTTTCCGTCACATCAGCGGCCTGTTTTGCGGCCATGATGATATTGGAGTTGTTCGGAAGAATGAAGATATGTCTGGCGTTGACTTTGGAAATTGCATGGACAAAATCCTCGGTCGACGGGTTCATCGTCTGTCCGCCGGAGACAACATAATCTGCCCGGTAATCGCGGAACAGTTTCTCGAGACCCTTTCCGGCACATACGGTAATGATGCCGTATTCCTGCTCTTCGGCCGGTGCCTGCGGAGCTGCCTCAAGAATGGAGTCATTCATCGAATCGCTTTCCGGTTCGATCTGGATGCGTTCAAACTCACCGTAGCGCTGACCGAGATTCAGAGCGTCGCCCGGGTTGAGCGTGGAAACGCGTGTCTTGATGACATCGCCGTCCACAACGACCGTAATATGATCGCCGAGCGCATTCAGCTTGTCGCGGAATTTTGTCTCCTTGAACAGATGCGTTCCCTGTTCGCTCAGCTTCAGAATGAATTCCGTACGGTATCCCGTCTTCGTCTGGGCCTCCGCACCGGAAGCGCCTTCGGCAGCTTCCTTGACCGGGGTGCCTTTCAGATAATCGAGGAATCCCTTGAAGATCGCCACAAGACCGGCTCCTCCGGAGTCCACGCATCCGGTCTCCTTCAGCACCGGAAGCAGTTCCGGTGTATGATCGAGACTCTTCTGCGCCTCATCGCAGAGTACCTGCATGTATTCTTCCATCGTTGCGCCGGGATGTTCATTCATGAATGCCTCGGCCGCATCCGTTGCCTCACGGACAACGGTAAGGATCGTTCCTTCCACCGGACGCATGACCGCCTTGTAGGCCATCTTTGCGCCGTTCTTCATCGCTTTGCAGAAGTCTTCCGGCCCAAGGTCGTTCAGTTCCTTGATTGCCTGATAAAACCCGCGGAAGATCTGCGATGTGATGACGCCGGAATTTCCGCGCGCTCCCATAAGGAGACCGCGGCTCAGAGTTTTGGCGATAACCGGAAGTTCTTCACTGCCGGATTTGCGGATCTCACTGATGCCGTTGGAAAACGTCAGAGACATGTTTGTGCCGGTATCTCCGTCAGGTACCGGAAACACATTCAATGCATCGACTTCCTTCTTGCGGTTGTTCAGGTTGTTGCAGCCGCTCTCCAGCATTTCCTTCAACTGTTTACCGTTCATTCGCTCCATGACACTCACCTGCTTACTCAATGGCCTGAACGCCCTGTACATAGACGTTCACGGCCGCGATGTCCTCAGAAAGGGACTTCTGAAGAACATATTTCACTTTCTTCTGCGCTTCGTTGACAACTTCAGAAATCTTCACACCGAAGCCGACAATAATATACAGGTCAATTTCAAGACCGTCATCTGTTCTGCGCACAACAACGCCGCGGGAATAGTTTTCCTTGCGGAGCGCTTCTGCCCAGCCGTCGCGGAACAGCTTTCTGCTGGCCATTCCGACTACGCCGTAACATTCGGTAATCACACCGCCGGCAAGGGACGCAACTGCATCTTCCGTGACGCTGATCGCACCGTATTTTGTTTTCCGTTCTACTGTCATATCAAAACCTCTCGCCTGTATGGCAACACGACTATTATATATCACACCTCAGGGAAGAACAGTATTCATTCACTTTCGGAGCGTGTCAGAATCTGGTCTTCCCCGACCGGATGAACAATGGTGGAATACGGCGGAAGACTCTCAAGCAGCCATACGTTGCCGCCGACCGTACAGTGATCCCCAATCACGGTGTTTCCGCCGAGGATCGTCGCATTGGCATAGACAACGACATGATTGCCGAGGTCCGGATGCCGTTTTCCGCCCTTTACGGGATTGCCGTTTTCATCTTTTTCAAAACTCTTCGCACCGATCGTAACACCCTGATAAAGCTTGACATGATGTCCGATCGTCGCAGTTTCACCGATGACAATACCGGTGCCGTGGTCAATGCAGAAGTATTCTCCGATGGTCGCGCCCGGATTGATATCGATACCGGTTTTTTCGTGGGCATATTCCGTCATGATGCGCGGAATATACGGAACGCCGAGGGAATACAGTTCATGCGCGATCCGGTAAATGGAGATCGCATAAAACCCCGGGTAACAGAGAATGACTTCCGCCATGCTTTTTGCGGCGGGGTCTCCCTCATAGATGGCCTGAATATCCGTATTGAGCAGATGCATGATCTTCGGAAGCCGTCCGAGAAATTCCTTTGTCAGTTCTTCCGCCATCATCATGTTTCTTCCGCTGAAACAGAGTGCAGCCGTCATCTCGCTTTTCATATCCTCCGCCAGCTGTTCAAGCGCCGCCTCCGGCGTGAGGCTGTTGTAGTGATAATATCCAGGCAGGAGGACAACCTGCGTCATCTTGATCAGGGATACGGTCCGGGTGCGGTCCGCAATCCGGCGAGGCGCATTCAGATCGTTGTTGCGGGCGGTGCGGATCTCCTCCAGAAGCTGTTTCATTTCCTCATTCATCATTCTTCATCCTCAAACAGTCTGGTGGAAAGGTAGCGGTCTGCGCTGTCCGGCAGAAGCACGACGATATTCTTTCCTTCATAGGCTTCCTGTTTTGCCAGTTCAATTCCTGCATGCAGCGCCGCTCCCGAAGAGATGCCCGCAAGCAGTGATTCCGTTTTTCCGAACAGTTTTGCGGCCGCAATGGCATCTTCGTCTTTGACGCGGATGATCCGGTCAATCAGCGAAGTATCGAGCACATCCGGCACAAACCCTCCGCCGATTCCCTGAATGCCGTGGGGCCCCGGCTGCTCACCGGAAAGGACCGCAGAGGTATCCGGTTCCACCGCAACGATTTCCGCCGGAATATGTGAATCTTTCAGGCGCCTTGCGACACCGGTAAGTGTTCCGCCGGTTCCGACACCCGCAATAAAGACATCCACACAATTTCCGAGGTCCGCGCAGATTTCCGGTCCGGTCGTTTCATAATGGGCTCTTGCGTTGGCCGGATTTCCGAACTGATCCGGTATAAAGGATCCCGGATTGTTTTCCCGCAGTTCCTCCGCACAGCGGATCGCCCCTTTCATGCCGAGTGTTCCGTCGGAAAGAACCACCTCAGCACCGTATGCCTTCATCAGCGCGATCCGTTCCCTGGACATTGTATCCGGCATGACAATAATGACACGGTAGCCGCGGGAAACACCGACCGCCGCAAGCCCGATCCCGGTATTTCCGGAAGTCGGTTCAATGATCGTACTTCCGGGTTTCAACAGTCCTCGCTCCTCCGCGTCAATGATCATGTAGTACGCAGCCCGGTCCTTTGCGGATCCGGTCGCATTGAACAGTTCCAGCTTGGCAAAGAGATTGGCCTTCAGTCCGAGTTTCTTTTTCAGCGCCCTGCATTCAAGAAGCGGGGTTTTTCCGATCAGCTGCATCATGTTATGTACTTTCATCCTGTGTGTCTCCTTATCCAACTGCAGTATCTTCGGTCGGAGCGGCGTCCGCACCGTTTTCTTCACCGTTCGGAACAGGCGCATCCCCTGCAGTTTCTTCGCCGTCCTGAGCCGGCACATCCTCTGCGGTTTCTTCGCCTTCTTCCGGTTCTTCTTCCGTCGGCTCCTCCAGATATCCTTTCTTATACCATCCTTCAAAGTAATGATTCAGGAAATCCGGGTCTCTCTGATCCTGTCCGTATTCATCAATCGGAATCAGGATTTTTTCTCCGTTGTCATCCAGATAGAAGTTCCCGTTATTGTCGGAGTAATAGTGCTTCACTGCACGGTCGCCCCATTTATTGTAGATATAGTTTCCCTCTTCATCCGTCCAGTATTCCAGCACAACTTCCACTTCATCCCACGGGCAGGCCCGTGCGGCCGCAACGGTAGTCGCATTGTCCGCGTAGACGCACAGATCCTTGTTGGTCATGAGAGCACTGATCGTTTCATAGTTGTTGATGAGACCGAGGGAAAAATAGTTGCCGAAGAATACGCCGCCGTCACGCATCCGGATCTCAACGGCTTCATCATCATAGGACAGCGGGTACTGAATCACCTCAGCGATGGATTCGATCACATCCCTTTTCACACTCTGAAATCCGGTCGTAAGCAGATGGGTCGCCGTTTCCTCATTGAATCCGGTAATATACGGGATACGGGAAAGAATACGCATGTACTCGCTTTTGAGCTGACATACGGAACCGTCCGTAAACAGGATCGTCGGTTCTTCCTCATCATACCGGTAGCCGATCGGCTGCTTTTCGGTAATATCAATCTCCACAAGATTGTTTCTCCGCAGATGCACCTCTGTCTCCGCAATCATCGGATCACGCTGTATTTTCGCCGCAAGGGCACCGGGAAACTGCGCATAGAACAGATCGTTGACCTTTATTCCGGACAGGGATTCCACATAGGATCTGCTCAGATAGCGGTTGCCGCGGACAGAAACCGCCTTTACGCGGCTCTCCGGAGAAAACAGATACAGGAGGACCAGAAGTCCGACCGATAAAAAAACGGCACGGAGAAAAAGTCCGCGCCGGATCCGGGCGAATGTTTCATTGTCACTGGCAGCGGCCCGCTCTTCGAACAGGGAATCCACACTTTTCGGGGACGCCGCATCCGTTTTCGGTGCCTGTTCTACCAATTGAAACGCTCCACTTCCATATGCAGGGAGATATCATAGCGCTCTTTGACAAGCCGCTTGATCTCATTGACAAGCGTCAGGAAATCTTCCGCAGTCGCATGGTCTTCATTGACTATAAAATTGACATGCTTTTCACTCACCATGGCTCCGCCGACACGGTATCCGCGGTATCCGATGCCGTCAATCAGCTGCCATGCGGGCATTTCCGCAGGATTCTGAAATACGCTTCCCGCACTGGCCTTATCCAGAGGCTGTGAATCCATGCGCCGCTTTCTGCGGCTGTCCATCAGATCACGGATCTCTGAGACCGGCGCAGACTCAAGATGAATCCGCACCGCAATGATCAGCCAGTCGGGATGAGAATGGAAAATACTGTGACGGTAGGAAAACTCACATTCCTGATTGCTGATCCATTCAAACTTTTCATCCCTGTAAACAAATACGCTGTCGATCACATCGGACATGGAACGCTTATACGCACCGGCATTCATAAAAGTAACGCCGCCGACGGAGGCCGGAATACCCGACGCAAATTCCAGGCCGGACAGTCCCTGCTTCATTGCCTGATAGGAAAGCGCAATGATGGAACAGCCGGACTGCGCGATCAGATCATTTCCGAGAAAATAGAAGTCATCAAATTTATCAAGACGGATCACAACCCCTTCATATACCCTGTCGGAACAGAGCAGGTTCGATCCCTTGCCGATCACCTTGAACGGAACGGACTCTTCCTTAAGCAGACGCATCAGCGCATCCAGCGCAACCATGGAGTCCGGATATGCCACAAACCTTGCCGGACCGCCGATCCGCAGTGTTGTCATGGCCGAAAGAGGAACATCCCGTTCCACTTCTGCGATCCGTTTCAGTTTTTCAAACAGCTCGTCATTCATCGCAAATCTCCTTCAGCCATTCAGCCATATCGCCTGCCGCATGCGGTCTTGCCAGCGTTGCGGCGGCCTCCGACATTTTCTGCCGTGCCGTATTATCATGCATCAGCCGGTTCATTTCCGCAAGCAGTGTTTCAGCCTGAAGACCGCTCTCTTCAAGCAGGACGGCCGCGCCGCGTTCTTTCAGTTCAAGAGCATTGTAATACTGATGGTTATTCGGCACAAACGGGCTGGGAATCAGAATCGAAGGCGTTCCTGCAGCGGCCAGTTCGGCCAGCGTTGTCGCACCTGCCCGGCATACCGCAAGATCGCAGAGGCGCAGAAGCTTCGCACCTTCCACATAATCCCGGACGATCACATTCGGATTCTCCGTCGAAAAAGAATACGGATTCCGCTTGCCGGCCGCAATCAGAACCTGATAATCCGCAACATTGCGGCAGCAGTCATCAATGATCTTCGAAAGCGACTGCGATCCGAGACTGCCCATCATGACCAGCACAAACGGCCGTGAGGTGTCGATTCCGTAAGACGCAAGCATCGAAGGATCTGCGGTAATACCCGCGCATACCTCTTCCTGCGGATTGCCGAGAACCCGGATCTTTTCCGCCGGAAAATCCTTTCCGCTTCTTTCATATGCAAGTTCCACCGCATCCGCAAACCTTCCGAGGAACACATTTGCCTTTCCGGCAAACGAATTCTGTTCCGAAATCATTGTCGGGATCCGGCGCTTCTTTGCGGCAAGAATCAGAGGAACGGAAATATAATTGCCGAATCCTACGCATGCGTCCGGCTCATAGGAGCGAAGCAGCTTTTCACATGCGCCGACAGCGCCGGCCATGGAGAGAAGATAACGGATCTTGCCCGAAAGAGATCCGGACGTATTCGGAATATCAAGCGGAATAAAACGATAGCCTGCTTCCGGGATCAGCTGTCCTTCCAGACGGTCCTGACTTCCGACAAAAATCGATTCAATGCCTTCTTTTTTCAGACACTGCGCAAAGGCAAGCGCAGGATATATATGTCCGCCGGTTCCGCCGGCGGCGATCATTACCCGTTTCATGACGTTATTTTAGCACATGGTTCCGCAGCCATGAGGGATATAAGATATGCCGTGCGCAGGACGCATTGAAGAAGGTAATTCCGGAGGCCATCGATTATAATGTTTTTATGAAACGTATTATCAAATGGAGTCTCACACTGCTGTTTCTGCTGAGCGGATGCAGTGCAGAACCTGCACACGGACCGGAGCCCTCCGGCTCTGCGCCTGTCCCGGCATACAGTGATGCGGAGGAAGCCTTTCTGAGCGACTGCATCGATGAAAGCCTGTTTGACGGACAGCTTCTGCCTGCATCAACCCCGGAAGGATCAGAGATCCGGTGGACTGTGCGCAGCGGAAACGCGGTCATTGAAGACAGCGTCATTCATAAGACGCCGGCTGCGGAAGAGTATGAGATCATTTCTCTCGAAGCGTCAGCCGGAGATCATTCCCGGATATTTGATGCGCTGACCCTGAATGATCCGCTCGTCGGATATGTGATCTCCTATTTCAGCTCGGACGGCCGTGATTCCGAACAGCTGAAGCTTGCCTATACCTACAACGGCACGTACTGGTTCAAGGTCAATCAGGACCGCGGAATTCTGCGTGCATCCCTTGGCACAAAACGTCTGCGCGATCCTTCGCTCGTAAGAAAACCCGGCGGCGGATTTGCCCTTCTGGCAACACAGGGATATGATACAGATTCCGTCTATGTATTTGATTCCGATGATCTTGTCCATTACGAAAATGAACGGCTTCTGAAACTGAATGCGTCTGAGGACGGATCCATGAGCGGCAGACAGGCATGGGCGCCGGAAGCGTTCTATGACCCTGTTCTGAAAACCTATATCATCATCTGGAGCAGCCCTGAAGACGGCGGTGTTTATTACAGTGCATCCGATGACCTTATCACAAATACCTATCCGTCACTGCTGTGCGATCCCGGATTCAAAACCATCGATCTTACACTTACCCATTCGGCATCCGGACGTACTGCAGTGCTGAAGGATGAGCGGGAGCCAATGGAAGAATATTCTCAGCTGTACCGCGCAGCCGGTCCGGCATGGTACTGCCTGACCGCGGAAGACCGCCCGCTGTATGAACGGCACCAGCTGGAAGGTCCGATGATCATCAAAAGTCCCGAAAAACCGGGCTGGTTCATTTATGCGGATGATTATACACGCAGTGAATACCGTGTCTTCTATACCGATAATATCGAGACAGGCACACTGCAGGAAGCAGAAGATGAAGATGTCCTGATTCCGCTTGAGAAGCCCTCTCACAGCTATGCACTTCCCGTAACATGGAAGGAACTCGAGCGCATTTTTGCGGTCTATCCGGACGGACAGTAAGCACATTTTTCAAGGTTCGATGCTGTACAAAAAATCAGTAACTCTGCCTTAATGAAAGATTTTCAGTATTTTGACTTCAGTTTCACAAAAAGACACAAAAACGGCACTGATTTTATTGAAATGATCCGATGTCGGGAGTAAGATATATTTAAGCATTACCATTAAGGTTGCGACGAAAGGACAATAACATGAGAAGTATCGACAGTAACGCCATTTTTATGGTTGAT
>CAMOOA010000044.1 GCA_946621045.1 uncultured Erysipelotrichaceae bacterium | reverse complement strand
AAAAAGGATCGATGAACCGGATCATCAGTAAGATTTCCGAAGCCGGTGTCGACTTCTACAACGTTGTCAGTAATGACAGCCCGGAGTTCGGCATTATACGGATGCTGTGTTCCGATCCCGAGCTGGCAGAATCCATCCTTGAGGAAGAAGGCTACCTCACCAAGATCGACAATGTGCTCGGCATTGTCATTTCGGAAGAAGTGGGCAGTCTGAACCGTCTTCTGAAAGATGTATCCGACAGTTTTATAAACATCGATTATCTCTATGTCTGCTATATCCGAAACGTAAAGAATCCGGTCGCAATCCTCCATGTACAGGAGACTGCGGAAGTACAGGAATGCCTGAAAGGAAAGGGCTATACTGCACTGGACAACAGTTCCTTATGAGCAGACGGGAAATCCGGCGAATCACCATTGTATCGGTCATGCACTGCATGATCGATTTTCTGTGTGCATTTGCGGTATTCGGCACCTTCCGTTACCGCTATGATCCGTACCGGGTCTATCTGTATTACAGTTTCTTTGCCTTTGCCGTGCAGATGCCGCTCGGCATCATCCTTGACCGCATCATCGGGGAAGGAAAACATGCAAAGGATCTGCCGCCGTTCTGGTTTACAACGGCCGGCATTGTCCTGACACTGCTTGGCGCCTTCACAAATCCCGTCATTCTCGGGCTCGGCAATGCGCTCTTTCATACCGGCGGCGGGGTCACCTCCATACAGGAGGATGACCGTGCGCATCTTGGCGGAAGGGGGCTGGGCGTCTTTGTGGCGCCGGGTGCCGTCGGTCTGTTTCTGGGCGGTGAGATCAGCAGCTTCAGCCGTGTAATTGTACCCGCACTTTCCGTCCTTGTTCTTGCGGTTTTGTGGTTCATGCTTTACCGCTCGATGAAGAACACTGCGCCGGAGTATGCCTCCATGCCATCCGTTTCCTTTGAACATCCTGGCGTCAGAGGCGTGATCCTTGCCTGTTTTGCGGTTGTGGTGATCCGTTCTGCGGTCGGTACGGCCGTCCGCTTTCCGTGGAAGAACGGCTTTGCGCTGTCGTTTCTTGCGGCACTGGTCCTGGCCGCAGGCAAGAGTGCCGGCGGCTTTGCGGGCGCCCGTTTCGGCATAAAACAGACTGCACTGGTGTCTCTGCCTGGGGCGGCCGTCTGTTATCTCTTCAAGGATATTCTTCCGGGCGGACTTGCGGCGCTGTTTCTGTTCAATATGTCGATGCCGCTGACACTGTATCTTCTGGCGAAAAAGATACCCGGCATGCCGGGATTTGCCTTCGGCCTGCTTACCTTTGCGCTGTATCTTGGCTTTGTGCTGATCTATACCGGTCTTGTTTCAATCCCGTATGCCGGTCCGATCGGAAGTGTGCTGTCCGCTGTTCTGCTTGGATATGCGGCCGGAGTATCCGATGAGCGCTGATCTTTCGTTTCTGATCCCGATGGGGCTGACTGCCCTGATCGAGATGGCTGTCGGATATCTTCTCGGGATCCGCTCCCTGAAACAGCAGATCCTGATCGCACTGGCAAATATCGTGACCAATCCGCTCCTGCATCTTCTGGCAGGGCAGGTGTATCTGAAATTCGGAATGCCGGCAGCACATGCCCTGATCTGGCTCGTTCTGGAGCCCCTGGTCATCCTGCTGGAGGGATGGATCTGTCAGTTCGGACTGGAGGTTCCGCATCCGTACCGGATTTCGCTTATAATGAATACAGGATCCATTGCGGGAGGGTTATTATGGATGTTCTTATCGCACTGAATGCAATTCTCCGGGATATTCCGGCAGACCCGGTTGTGGAACGAAGCGGCAGCGGTCTGACCCCGATCCTGATCATTGCGGTCGTGGCTGTTGCGGCATATCTCATCTACCGGTTTTACGGCAAAAAGAAGGGCGCCTGACCAAAGCGTCCTCATCCATCCTGCGGAGCAGTTCAATGCTTCGCTTTTTTATAACAATGCGAAGTGAACACAAATTAAATAATGAAAACAATAATGAATTTGTTTCATAATTTTCTGCAAATTATGAAAAAAGAAGAAAGAAATGTGTTGAATTGGTGAAATCAACTCAATATAATAAACACAACTTCATTTTTGAAGCTAGAAATCGAGGGAAAGAATGATGAAATTCGAAAAACTTGTTAAAGGAGGACTCGCTGCAGTACTGGCAATGTCCATAGCAGCCTGCTCCGGAAGCGGTTCTTCCGCTGACACATCCGCCCCTGCAGAAACGGAAGGCGCAACCGACGCTGCGGCAGCAGCTCCCGCGGAAGCAGCGCCCGCAGCTGCGGCAGGCGCATTCAAGCTCGGACTTTCCGGCCCTCTGACAGGCGGCGCTTCCGTCTACGGCCAGGCGGTCAAGAACGCTGCTGAGATCGCGGTTGAGGAAATCAACGCGAAGGGCGGCGTGCAGTTCGAGCTCACCATGGAAGATGATGAACATGATGCGGAAAAGGCAGTCAACGCCTATAACGCACTGAAGGACTGGGGTATCCAGATCTCTCTGCTTACCGTCACATCCGCTCCGGGTGCGGCAGTAGCACAGCTTTACCAGGAAGACAGCACATTTGCGCTGACACCGTCCGGCTCCTCGCTCGCAGTCATCTACCAGGATGCGGCGAATGCGGCGAACCCTTACGGAAACGTATTCCAGATGTGCTTCACTGACCCGAACCAGGGTGTTGCGTCTGCGGACTACATCAGCGCAAACCCGCAGCTCGGCACAAAGGTCGGCATCATCTATAAGAACGATGACCAGTACTCCATCGGCATCCACGACAAGTTCATCGCAGAGGCTGCTGAAAAGGGTCTCGAAGTTGTTTCCGATGAAGCATTCATGGGTGAAGACAACGACTTCAACGTTCAGATCACAAAGGCAAAGGATGCCGGTGCAGACATCCTGTTCCTCCCGATCTACTACCAGCCGGCTTCCACAATCCTCAAGCAGGCCAATGACATGGGCTACAAGCCGACCGTATTCGGCGTTGACGGCATGGACGGCATCCTCTCCATGGAAGGCTTCGATACAAGTCTTGCGGAAGGCGTCTACCTCCTCACACCGTTCTCTGCGGATGCGTCTGACGATCTGACAAAGAACTTCGTCTCCACATATCAGAGCAAGTTCGGTGAGACACCGAACCAGTTTGCGGCTGACGCATATGACTGTGTCTATGCAATTGCGCAGGCTCTCGAAGCAGCAGGCTGCACAAGCGATATGAGCAATGCGGACATCAAGGACGCTCTTGTTCAGCAGTTCACATCCATGACATTCAACGGTCTTACCGGTACCGATGTCAACTGGAACACAAGCGGTGAAGTCTCCAAGGCTCCGAAAGCGGTCGTTATCGAAAACGGCGTTTACGTTGGCGCAGAAGGCTGATCAGGCAGGTTTTTAACCGGAATTTTGAGGTTGCCAATGGAAACATTGGCAACCTTATTGTATTTTTAAGGGAAGGGGGATTAATTATGGCCTTTTTATCATATCTGATCAACGGGCTGAGTCTGGGGAGTGTATATGCGATCATTGCGCTCGGATACACCATGGTCTACGGTATCGCGAAGATGCTGAACTTTGCGCACGGCGACATCATGATGGTCGGTGCCTTTGTTGCGTTTTTTGCATTAAACAGCTTCGGACTGCCGGTCATCGTTTCGGTGGTGCTGTCAATGCTGGCGACAACCGTGCTGGGTGTTGTCATTGAACGGCTTGCGTACAAGCCGCTGCGTCAGGCAACCAGCCTCTCGGTTCTGATCACCGCGATCGGTGTCAGCTATTTTCTTCAGAACGGGGCACAGCTTCTGTGGTCCTCTTCCACAAAGGTATTTCCTTCCATTGTCGGCAACGGGTCTCTGAAGTTCTTCGGCGGACAGCTTCAGATTTCCTATCTTACACTGGTCACAATTTTCGTATGCATTGCGGTCATGGTCTGCCTCACCTTATTCATTAATAAGACAAAAACGGGCATGGCAATGCGCGCATGCTCGGAAGATAAAGGCGCCGCTACCCTGATGGGCATCAATGTCAACAGCATCATCTCGATCACCTTTGCGATCGGCTCCGGCATTGCGGCGCTTGCGGCCGTGCTGTTATGCGCGACCTATCCGACGCTGAGCCCGACGCTAGGCTCCATGCCTGGCATCAAGGCGTTCACCGCGGCGGTATTCGGCGGCATCGGCTCCATTCCGGGCGCCTTCCTCGGCGGACTGCTGCTGGGGGTGATTGAGATCCTTTCGAAGGCATATGTTTCCACACAGCTCAGCGATGCCATTGTATTTACGGTCCTGATCATCGTGCTTCTGATCAAGCCGACCGGACTGCTCGGTAAGAAACTGAGCGAAAAGGTATAAGGAGGGGCAGCCATGAAGACAGATAAAAACTTCCTTGCAAAGCTTTTCTCCCGGGAATACCGCAGCCGTCTCAGTTCCTTTCTGATCGTTATCATCGGCTATATCGTGATCGAAATACTGATGGCCAGCGGCAATCTTTCCAGTATGTTTCAGTCGCTTCTCGTCCCGGTCACCTGTTACATCGTTGCGGCCCTCGGCCTCAATCTGAATGTCGGTGTCTCCGGCGAGCTCAATCTCGGCCAGGCCGGCTTCATGTGCATCGGCGCATTTGCGGGTGTCTGTGTTTCCGGCGCACTTGCGGGCGTCATCTCCAGCGGCATCATCCGGCTTCTGATCGCGATCATTGTCGGCGCAGTGCTTGCCTCGCTGTTCGGACTTCTGATCGGTATTCCGGTTCTGAAGCTGCAGGGCGACTATCTTGCCATCGTTACTCTGGCATTCGGTGAAATCATCAAGTCCCTGATAAACAACGTTTATATCGGATTTGACGAAAACGGCTTTCAGTTCAGCTTTGTCGAAAACAAGCTGAAGCTTGCGCCGGGCGGAAAAGCCCTGATCAGCGGACCGATGGGCGCCACCGGCACGCAGCGCATCGCTACGTTTACGATCGGCGTGCTGCTCATTCTTGCGGCGCTTGCGGTCATCTACAACCTGATCTACAGCCGCAGCGGCCGGGCGATCCAGGCCTGCCGCGACAACCGCATTGCGGCGGAGTCGGTCGGCATCCATGTCGCAAATACAAAGATGCTGGCGTTTGTCATCTCGGCTGCGCTTGCCGGTGCGGCAGGAGCCCTGTACGGTCTCAACTATACGACGCTGATTCCGGCCAAGTTCGGCTTCAACCTTTCGATCCTGATCCTTGTCTATGTCGTGCTCGGCGGTCTTGGAAACATGACCGGAACGATCATCTCGACGGTCATCCTCGTACTTCTGCCGGAACTGCTGCGCGGTCTGCAGGACTACCGCATGATCATCTATTCCGTCATTCTGATCCTCACGATGATCCTTTCCAACAATGAGAAGGTGAAGACATTTGCGGCCGGTATCCGGAAGAAACTGGCTGGAAACAGAACAAAGGAGGCGGCAGCGGATGAGTGAAAATAAGATTCCCGTTCTCGAAGTCATCGATCTTGGCATCGACTTCGGCGGACTGACTGCGGTCAATGACTTCAATCTGAAGGTATATAACAATGAGATCGTCGGTCTCATCGGCCCCAACGGCGCCGGCAAGACCACCGTCTTCAACATGCTCACAAAGGTCTACCAGCCAAGCCGCGGAACGATTAAATTCTGCGGACAGGATACGGCGAAGATGAGCGTTGTCGAAATGAACAAGGCCGGCATTGCCCGGACCTTCCAGAATATCCGTCTGTTCTCGAATATGAGCGTGATCGACAATGTCAAGATCGGCATGCACAACCAGATCACGTACAATAATATTGAGGCGGTCTTACGGCTTCCGAAATACCGCGAACAGGAGGCGAAGGTGACCGAAGAGGCAATGGAACTGCTTCGGATCTTCGGACTCGACAAAGACGCGGACCTGATCGCCGGCAATCTTCCGTACGGCGCACAGCGGCGTCTTGAGATTGCCCGCGCCATGGCCACAAAGCCGAAACTGCTTCTGCTGGATGAGCCGGCTGCCGGCATGAACCCGCAGGAGACGGCAGACCTCATGGATATGATCCGCTTTGTCCGCGATCACTTCCATATTGCGATCCTTCTGATCGAACATGATATGAAGCTTGTTATGGGAATCTGCGAGCGGATCTCCGTACTGAACTACGGCATGCTGCTGGCAGAGGGAACACCGGCGGAGATTCAGGCGAACCCGCAGGTAATCAAGGCTTATCTGGGAGAGTGACGGTATTATGCTGAATGTAGAAAATCTGGTCGTACGCTACGGTATGATCGAAGCGATCAAAGGGATCTCCTTTGAAGTAAAAGACGGTGAAATCGTCACCCTGATCGGTGCCAACGGCGCCGGCAAGACCACCACGATGCATGCAATCTCCGGACTGATCAAACCGGCTTCCGGTTCGATTTTCCTGGACGGAACCGATCTTACGAAAGTTCCGCCGCATACGATCGTTACCCGCGGTCTTGCGCAGGTACCGGAAGGACGCCGCGTCTTTGCGCAGGAAACGGTTGAGGAGAACCTGACCCTCGGCGCCTTCTTCCGCAAGGACAAGGAAAAGATTGCGGCGGATATGGACAATGTCTATACGCTGTTTCCGCGTCTGAAGGAACGCCGCACGCAGCTGGCCGGAACGCTTTCCGGCGGTGAACAGCAGATGCTGGCGATGGGCCGCGCCCTGATGGCGGACCCGAAGATCATGCTGCTGGATGAACCCTCCATGGGTCTTTCCCCGCTGCTTGTTTCCGAAATTTTCAGTATTATAGAAGAGATCAATAAGAAGGGGACAACCGTTCTGCTCGTCGAACAGAATGCGAAGCGCGCACTTGCGATTGCCCACCATGCTTATGTGCTTGAAACCGGAAAAATCACGCTCTCCGGAACCGGTGCCGAACTGGCAAAGGATGAACGTGTGCAGAAAGCATATTTAGGAGGATAAATCATGTACGTTAAGGATCATATGACCAGGAATCCGCAGACGGTCACAAAGGATGTCTCGATTTCCAAAGCTGTTGAGATCATGGGAAGAAACAATTTCCACCGCCTGCCTGTCGTAGATGAAAACGGAGCGCTGATCGGTCTTGTCACCCAGGGTGTCGTGGAAGAGAGCAGCGGAGCGCAGTCCACATCGCTTTCCATCTTTGAACTGAACTACCTTCTGTCCAAGCGGAAGGTCAGCGACATCATGATCAAAGACGTCAAGACGACCACTGAGGACGTATTCCTTGAGGAAGCCGCAAAGATCATGATCGACAACAACATCTCCGTGCTTCCGGTCGTTGATGAGGACCGCAAGGTGCTCGGCATCATCACCGAGAAGGACATGTTCCAGGCATTCGTCGATCTGCTCGGATACGGAAAGCGGGGAACCCGCTTCGTCATCCGCTGCGTCGACCAGCCGGGCTACTTCCAGGGTATTTCCAAGCTCTTTGCGGATAATCTTGCCAATGTGGAATCCCTGGCGGTATTCCATACGGAAGAACGCGGAACGGAAGTCGTTGTCAAGGCAACGGGAGACATTCCGGTCGAGAAGATGCGCGACATTCTTCTGAAGGCCGGTTATACCATTACCGAAATTGTTCAGACAACGATTGACGGCAAACGCGTCAAACATCCTGTAAAATAATGCAAAGACGGAGAAATCCGTCTTTTTCCAAAAACGATACGAGAAGAGGTGTTTTATGACAGTTGGTGATCTTATTTTCTACATCCTGGACGGGGTGATCCTGTTCATGCTGTATCGGATGTATAACAATTCCAAAGAGATTGAGGTGAAGACGGTGCTCGGACCGCGCTGGGTGATCCCCGCACTGTTCTGGGCCATCGCGCTGCTGGGACTGTTCAACTACAAGGGCGCATTCCGCTGGATCCAGACCATCCTGCTTGCGGTGATGGGCGGCATCTACTGGATGATGGAATCCGGTCTTTCGCCCAAAGGCGTTGTCATGATCGGACGTCTGTATCCCTATGAGAAGACAAAGCCGATCGTCATCGACGATGAGCAGCACTGCGTGAACTTTACGATCCGCCGTGCCCCGACGCCCGTTTACTTCCATCCCGATCAGATGAAGGAAGTGCGCAGCTATCTTTCAAAACATGCCGGCACCGCAAAGAAGGGCGCCCGGACAAAAACAAAGACGGCTGTTTCACCAGCCGGGAAGAAAACGCAGAAACAGGCGGAAAATACAGAGGCGAAGGCAGAGTGAAATCTGCCTTTTTCTGTGCAGCGAAGCGGGCGGGAAATGTGTTTCCACTATGGAAACATTATGATTGAGCCATCGGTCTGCCGGAGGTTACAATAACGATATGGCATTATCGGCACGGGAACTGAAGGTACGGCGAATACTGGACCGCTACGGCGACAGTCTCTTTCGTCTTGCCTGTTCCTATCTGCGCAATGAGGCGGATGCCCAGGAGGTAGTGCAGGATACCGTCCTGCAGCTGCTGCGGTATGATCCCGATTTCGGCGGTGATGCCGGCAGGGAGAAGGGGTGGCTGATGAAGACCGCCGCCAACCTGTCGCGCAACCGGCTCCGCTATCAGAAATCACATGCGGCGGAAGAACTCGATGACAATACGGAAGACGAACAGGATGCCGACCTGAAGTTTGTATGGGATGCGGTCGGGCAGCTGCCGCTGCGCTACCGCGAGGTGATTCATCTGTTTTACCAGGAAGGCTATTCCGTAAC
>CAMOOA010000043.1 GCA_946621045.1 uncultured Erysipelotrichaceae bacterium | reverse complement strand
GAGATGGCTTTTTTCTGTAAAAGGGGGAGGAGTCAGTTATGTCCACATCAGTCGCAGGCATTATTGCCGCAATCATCATCTACCTCGGCGGAATGCTTTACATCGGTTACCGCTTTTCGAAACGCACCGAGACCGTCGGCGAGTTCTATCTCGGCGGCCGGAAGCTCGGACCGCTCGCAGCCGCAATGAGTGCGGAAGCCTCGGATATGAGCAGCTGGCTTCTGATGGGTCTGCCGGGTGTTGCCTATCTTACCGGCATCGCAGACGCCGCATGGACCGCAATCGGTCTTGCGGTCGGCACCTATCTCAACTGGCTGATTGTCGCCAAACGGCTTCGTCTTTATACCGCAAAGGTGGAGGCGATCACCGTTCCGGAATTTTTCTCCCGCCGTTATCGCGATGAGAAAAAGATTCTGACGCTGATCGCGGCACTGATCATCGTGATCTTCTTCGTGCCGTATACCGCATCCGGATTTGCGGCCTGCGGTAAACTGTTCTCCACACTGTTCAATGCGGATTACCATATCGCAATGATCATCAGTGCGGTTGTCATCATTGCCTATACCGCAATGGGCGGCTTCATGGCCGTCAGTATCACCGACCTGATTCAGTCGATTGTCATGACCATTGCGCTTGTCGTCATTCTGTTCTTCGGAATTCAGAGTGCCGGCGGTATGGATGCGGTCATCACCAACGCAAAATCACTTGCCGGCTATCTCAGCTTTACATCAATCCATGACATGGCTTCCGGCAAGGCGGTTCCGTATACCGCGCTGACGATTCTCTCCACGACTGCATGGGGTCTCGGCTACTTCGGCATGCCGCATATTCTGCTTCGGTTCATGGCAATCGAAGATGAAAACAAACTGGCGATTTCCCGCCGGGTCGGAACCATCTGGGTCATTATTTCCATGGGTGTTTCCGTCTTCATCGGTATCGTCGGCTATGCGGCTTCTGCAAACGGTGCCGTACCGATGCTGAGCGGCTCGGATTCGGAAACGATCATTGTCCGCTTCGCATCCCTGCTCGCAGAGAACGGTCTGCTTGCGGCACTCATCGCCGGTGTGGTTCTGGCGGGTATCCTTGCCTCGACAATGTCCACAGCCGATTCCCAGCTGCTTACCGCAAGCTCTGCGGTCAGCCGGGATCTTCTTCAGGGTGTGCTCGGCTATGAGATGGACGCAAAGAAAACACTTCTGGTATCCCGTCTTACCCTGATGGGCGTTGCATTGGTCAGTGTGTTCTTTGCCTGGGACAGCACGTCATCCGTATTCCGTATCGTCTCCTTTGCCTGGGCCGGATTCGGCGCAAGCTTCGGACCGGTCGTACTGCTGGCGCTGTTCTGGAAGCGTTCCAATCTCTGGGGCGCACTGGCCGGAATGATGAGCGGCGGTGCGATGATCTTCATCTGGAAATTCCTTGTCCGTCCGATGGGCGGTGCGCTTGATATCTATGAACTGCTTCCCGCATTCCTGATCGCGCTGATCGTCAATGTTATTGTCAGTCTTCTGACACCGGCGCCTTCGAAAGAAATTGAGCAGGAGTTTGAATCTGTCAGATAATCAGTAAAAAAAGATACACAGAAGCCGGCGGGAAACTGCCGGCTTTTGTGATCCTGTTACAATTCAGGCATCCGGAGAGATTTTTCTTCGGATGCACATTACAATCAGTTCAAAGGAGGCGCATGCATGGATACTTCCCGGCTGACACTGTATCACACCGGTTTTCTCGAACTGAAAAAGCCGGATGTGCATTACGGACGGATCAATGCGGATTTCGGACAGGGGTTCTATACGACCGATGATCCGGAGTTTGCGGCGCGCTGGGCAAGACGGAAAGCGGGATCCGATACGATTATCAATCAGTATGAACTGGACTGCACAGGGCTTAATGTTAAGACATTTGAGCGGGACCGGAGCTGGTTTGACTATCTGTACGCAAACCGTCACCGCATGCCGGACAGGTATCCGGAAGCAGATGTCATCATCGGACCGATCGCTAATGACACGATCTACAACACGATGGGCATTACAACGAGCGGAATGCTGAGCGCGGAAGAATCGCTTCCGCTGCTGATGATCGGACCTGTGTACCGGCAGATCGTTTTGAAAAGCGAGCGGGCAGCCTCGCAGCTGCTCTGGATCTCATCACGGATTCTTTCCGATGAAGAGATCCGCCGCTATGAAGGCACGGTCAGGGCGGAAGAAGAAGCGTTCATGAAGGAGTTTGCAGAACGGCTTACGGCCATGTGAGAATGCGCAGAAAAAACGGAGGAGACAATAATGATCTGCGATTACACTGTTACGACCGGAAAGGGAGAAGAACTGAATCTCAGCGATTACCGCGGAAAGGTGATCCTTGTGGTGAATACCGCCACCGGATGCGGCTTTACCCCGCAGTATGCACCGATTGAAAAGCTGTATGAGGATTATCATGAGCAGGGGCTTGAGATCCTGGATATCCCGTGCAACCAGTTCGGTGCGCAGGCACCGGGCACCGATGATGAGATCCATGAATTCTGCACGGTTCATTTCAACACCACGTTCCCGCAGATGAAAAAAGCGGATGTCAACGGAGAGAATGAACTCCCGCTGTACACCTGGCTCAAGAGTCAGAAGGGATTCGAAGGCTTTGATGAACATCCGTATAAGGAGCTGCTGGAAAAGATGTTCCGGGAAGCGGATCCCGACTGGGATAAGAAGCCGGACATCAAATGGAACTTCACGAAATTCGTGATTGACCGGGAAGGAAATGTCGCCGCAAGGTTTGAACCGACTGCAGACATGGAAAAAGTGGAAGCCTGCATCCGGGAACTTCTCGCAGAAGGGTAGTATATGAAAACGGGCTTCGGCCCGTTTTATTATCGAAGATCATGCGGCTGCGGTTTTCCGGAAACCTAATTGAGACCGTAAAGATCCTTTATATCTTCACTTATTTCGTTGTCACCGACCATTTCTTCTGCGGTCTGTACCATTTCTTCATCGCTGTACAGATGAAACGCGCTGATACTTGTGCTTCCGACTTCTCCCGTAAAGGTAAACAGGATGCGGCTGTTGCGCCGGTCATAACCGAGCGCATCCGGCACATACATGCTGAACTGCGTCTGCGAAAGATCGATGATCTGAAACACACCGTTGGCATTCAGATACAGCAGATCTCCGTCAAAATTCCAGCGGTAGCTGTCACTGCCGGAAAAGACGGTTTTATTGATCGCGGTGCCGTAGGTTTCTTTCACATCACCATTGATCGAACAACGGACCAGCGTGCCGTCACCGTTGAGTATGAGGATATCATCGTCAAACACTGAAAATGACAGCACTCCGGACATTGTCTGCGGCAGCTCTCCGATGCATTCCCCGGCCAGGCTATAAAGCCGGATCGCCGTATCTCCCCGTACTGCAACGAAAGAATCCGTACCGGCAGGAGTCAGCCATTTATCACGGAATTCTTCCGGCAGGGAAACAGCGGCTTTTTTCTGAAGATCGATGATCTGTGCGCTGTACCGGCCGGAATCAAGATTAGTGACATAGAGCAGATATGCCCCGTCTGCCAGCACGTACAGCTGTTCCGAAAAACTGTGAGGCTGCTGACCGGCCGCGAATTCTTCGGCTTCCCCGGTAATCATATTCAGGCGTCCCGCATAAAGTGTTTCATCTGCATATGCATAGGAATTGTATGCAAAGAAGATGTAATCTCCAAAAGCAGAGGTGACAGGGGTGCTGCGGAACTCTGCTTCCGGAAGAGAGAAAACTGTTTCCTCACCGGTTTTCATATCCCGCAGTCTGCCGTGCTCCCCGTCAAACAGATACAGTCTTTCGTCGGAAACAAAACCGTAATCGATCAGACTGCTTTCAAATGATTCCCGGTACACGATTTCATCGTTTGAAAGATCCAACACTTTAATGACATACTTGTCATCCGCAAATTCATTCAGCGCAAGATATCGGTCTGACATCACATGACTCCGCAGGTATTCAGAATCCTTCAGCGGCATCAGTTCGCGGTATCCGGGTGAAAACAGATCGGGGTCATACTGTATGAGCTGGCTGCTGTCCTGGAATAGCGCCATGACGGACAGTTTCCCTGCATCATAAGGGTTTATGCGTTCAGCATGCTGAAGATGATCTCCAAGCGTATTGACGGTCACATCCGGATCTTCACCGCCGAGAGGCATATGTGCCACTTTACCATCCGCAAGAAACGACATCACAGTGTCTTCCGTATACAGCACAGTGTTTGCGACTCTGCAGGGCCATTCCGCCCGGTGAATAAGATCTCCTGTTTCCGAATTGACTGCAGCCTGTATATTCGACAGTGTACAGAGGATATAGCCGTATTCCCTTAAATATTCAAATTCGGGCACACCGGATTGGGAATAATGAATCGGCAGTGACCATCTCTCTTTCCGTGTTCTGATATCCACCGCGGTAAGCGTAACGGACATATCGTAATACGTGATCATTGTATTGCTGAGATAGCCGGTTCTTGTGTCCATGGTCTGATTGTCATCACAGAACAGAAGGGTATCATTTTCAGTCACGAAGACATCCACAATGTTGTGAAACGTCTTCGGCAGAACGGATGCGGACCGGTTTTCAAGATCATACAGGATGACTCTGCAGAACCGCTCATCCGCAAAAACACTGTTGCTGAAAACAAATACGCCGGTGTTCTCATCCGGGAAAATCCTTGCCAGGGAGAAGGTCAGTCCTTCTTCCTGATACAGACCGTTGGCATCAACGGTTTCAAACACGGTTCCGTCCGTATTGAACCATGACACGTATCCGCCGCTGTATGCTGTCGCAAATCCCGAAGCGGGATCGTATCTGAATCCGTAGCCGGAGGCACTGCAGTGCTTATGCAGGAGCGTGTGCCCGTCTTCCCAGCTGATGAGATCCGTATGATCACTGCTTACTGAGAAAAACCCCGTATCGTCACATTTGTATAAGCGGACATCGCTGTATTGCTTCTCAGACAGTTTTTCCCCGCTTTGCAAATCCCACAGGTATACCGTTTGGGTGCTGTCTCTGGCTGCCATATACTTCATGTCATCCGAGACAAGAAACTGTTCGATTTTTGCCGGTGCACTGTACGCCTTTACTGAGGTGTATTCCATTGATCCGGGAGCTTTGTACAGACCTGCCGCATCTGCCAGTGCAAACTGCGCTTCCGCAATTACCGGCCTCTCTGTATCTTCATCCGGCATCGCTGACAGCGCCAGCTGCATGGCGAGCACCCGGTCATGATTTTCCATTGCCTTCTGTGACTGCGCGGAAAGATATCTGCTCTGGCTGATCTGTGACTGGCGCAGATTTTCCTCTGCCTGCAGGTAATTCTTTCGGATCTCGTTCCGGCTCCAGAGCAGGTAGGCGATACCGATGAGCGCCGCTGCAGTGATCAAAGAGCCGAAGAGGGCGGCCCGGCGCATCCGGTACTGCTGCCGTCTCCGCATCAGTTCATCATAGGTGCAGCCGATGATCACACTGGCAAGTCTGGGAAGCTCCGTCTTGTTTGCTTTCCGGAACGGCATGCGGTAATCGGTGGAAAGCGGTTCAACCGGAACCATGACTTCCTTTGGACTGCCGTTTTCCGTAATGATCCGTTTTTCCGTAAGCAGCCGCTCCGGTATTACATCTTCCGGTTCTCCGGCTGCCAGTACGGTCAGGACCCGGGACTGCTCATGTTCCTCCAGAAACAGATCGATTTCCCTCTGTACCCATCTGGACTCTTTTGTATCGGGTGAGCAGATCACGATCAGATAATCGGAGTTGTCCAGTGCAGCCTCAATGTCAGCCGTCAGATTCGATGTGGTCGGCAGTTCGTTCTTGTCGCGGAATACCCGCTCGATTTTTTGAATGCCGTATTTCTTTCTGATCTCGGAAGGTATGACAAAACGTTCCAGCTGTTTCTGAACTTCCTCTGCGGCTTTGATATCTGCCGGTTTATGCCGGTAGGAAATGAATGCATTATAGTGTTCTGACATTAAATTCATGATACATGAAATTGACGCCGCATGACTGCGTTATGTGTGGACTCCTGTTTCCCTGCAGATTACCGGAGCAGACTGTGAAATGAGAAATAAAACAGTTTCAAAGCTGAAGGAGAAAACTGATGAAAAAGCAGGCATATAATCCGTTTCTGCCGAAGAATGTATATATTCCCGACGGGGAGCCGCATGTATTCGGAAACCGTATCTATCTCTTCGGCTCTCATGACCGGGAAGCCGGAGAGACCTTCTGTATGGATCCGTATGAAGTATGGTCCGCACCGGTTGATGACCTTGGAAACTGGACCTGTCCCGGCACCAGTTATGAGGCAACGCAGGATCCGCTCTATGATTCGAATGGAAAAAATGCGATGTATGCCCCGGATGTCGTGCAGGGTAATGACGGCCGTTATTATCTCTATTACTGCCTGGCAGGAAACCGGGGAAGGGCGGCTACAGCAGTCCGGTCAGCGTCGCGGTATGCGATACACCGGACGGACGGTATGAATATCTCGGGGTTGTGAAGAATCCCGATGGCATTCCGTTTCTGAAATACGCCAACTTCGATCCGGCGCTGATCAATGATGACGGTGTGATCCGCCTCTATTCGGGTACCTGGTATCCGGTGGCGGAAAAGCGGGATGAACTTGGTGAGGAAGCGTTGGAACAGGAAGAGGCACGTATTTTATGCATGCCCTGCGAGAAGATCCGTGCCCTGCATGAAGCAGGGGAATCTCCCTGGGGGCCGCATCATATGACGCTCGGGGAGGATATGATGACGCTGACCTCCGAACCGGTGCGCGTGCTTCCGCTGATCCGCAGCGGAACACCGTTTGAAACGGATGAAAACGGAAAGGGACACGGCTTCTTTGAAGGCAGCTCGATCCGGAAAATCAGCGGTAAGTATTACTTTGTCTATTCTTCCCGCAACAATCATGAGCTGTGCTATGCCGTCAGCGATGAACCGGATCACGGATTTGTATACGGCGGTGTGATCGTGTCCAACGGCGACATCGGATACAACGGCCGGAAAGCGGAAGACCGCCTGAACATCACAGGTACAACACATGGCAGTATCGAATGCATAAACGGACAGTGGTTTGTGTTCTATCACCGGCTGACACATAAATCCGACTACGGCCGTCAGGCCTGTGCAGAGAAGATCACGATCGATGAAAACGGAAGAATCAAACAGGCAGAGATCACCGGCTGCGGACTGAACGAGGGACCGCTCAAAGGACACGGCACCTATCCGGCCGTCATCTGCTGCAATCTTACCAACGGACAGATGCCGCATTCCAGCAATCAGAAACAGAAAACGGAGATTCCGTATGTCGGAAGCGGAAACGGTGAACAGTTTATCCGCGATATCCGCGATCATACACTGATCGGATATAAATACTTTGCCTTTGAGGATCTGCATACTGTGACGCTGAAGGTAAAAGGCGAGGGAACCGGAGTCTTCTGCGTCTTTGCCGATGCGGACGGTGAACCGGCAGGTGAAGCTGAATTTGGCGGCGTCCGGAACTGGACCGATCTTGTGATTCCGGTATCCGGCGTGTCCGGGGTGAAGCCGCTGTACATCCGCTATTCCGGGACCGGCCGGGCGGATATGCTGGAACTGACACTGGATTAAGGAACGAAACTGTGATCGGACAGGAAGACACAGGAACGCGTTTCTGTGTCTTTTGTATCGGAACTGAATCACGTATGATGAATCTATGAGATACATGAAACAGGGCTATAGTCAGATCTCTGCTGTCGGACTCGGGACAACCGGGTTCTGGTCCGGCCGGAACGATCGTCTGCGCGCATGTATACGCGAAGCGTATGAAACCTTTGGCATGACGCTGTTTGATACGGCGGAGATGTACGGAAACGGAAGAAGCGAGAGTGCACTTGGTGAAGCGCTTGCCGGATTTCCGCGCGGGCGTCTCTTCATCACAGATAAGATCCATCCCGACAACGCGGAACCGGGGTCGTTTGACCGCCACCTTGACGGCAGCCTGGAACGGCTTGGAACGGATTATATCGATCTTTATCTGCTGCACTGGCGTGAACACACGGATCTGAATTTTGTGGTACAGGCCATGCATGAAGCGCAGCGGCAGGGGAAGATCCGTTACTGGGGTGTGTCCAATTTCACGATCGATGATCTGAAGGACCTGTTTGCGGCAGGCGGTACGGACTGCTTCTGCGATCAGATCTTCTATACGCTATATGAGCGCGGCGCGGAGTATGATCTGGTCCCGTTTATGAAGGAACACGATATCCTGCCGATGTCCTATTCCTCCCTCGGATCGGATTACAGTCCGCATCCGGATATTCATAAGAACAGAGCGATCATGGACGCATGCCGCAGATACGGCATAGCGCCCGAAGCGTATATGCTGAACATGAATGTGGAGGCGGGCTTTGCGGCACTGTTCACCACATCTTCGCTTTCCCACCTGCATGACAACCTTGCGGAAATCAATGAGGAAACCTTTGCGGCGCTCAAGCCGGTGTTCGACCGGGAATTCCCGGCGCCGGACCACGCGGTTCCGCTGGTAAAGATCTGAGCGTATCATCAACGGAGGAAACAGGGCATCCATTGGCGGATGTCTTTTATCTGCGGCAGAAAACAAAAAAAGAGGATCTTAATCCTCCTGTGTAAATGCGATACGGCGGTATTCCTGATGATGATCATCATA
>CAMOOA010000042.1 GCA_946621045.1 uncultured Erysipelotrichaceae bacterium | reverse complement strand
AATACGGCGCCGTGTACTCATCGGAAAGATGGTCATCCTCATTCGGCACATAGTACACATCAATGTGCCGCTGCTTCATCAGTTTTCTTACTTCTTTGATTCGTTCATCAACAGTCAACATATTTTGTCCTCACTAACCGACCTATATTATATATAAAAAAGGATTCCGGTGCAGATTATCTGCAGCTTCGGAATCCTGTTTTCACTTTTTTGCGGTTTTTCTTGTTTCTTCCGCAGATAGGTATTGGTACCTTATTTCTTCCGGATCGCTCCGGATGATTGAATCATTCAGTTTTACTGGTTGAACTTGTCCATTGGTCTGTCCTCATCGCAGACTTTCTTTCTTTTTGATTCTGAGGATGATCCCGTTCCCTGAATGTTCTGCGTTATTCAGAGAACCTGAATTAATATTCGAGAAGCACCTTCTTCATGTTCTGTACCTCCTTGGGTTCAGTTTCTCTTTACACCTTCAATATAGCTTTTACATATATTTTGAACAGTCTTTAATTTTGTTTTTTTATCCCCTATAATAATTTTGTTGGGCCCGGTTATCCGGGATTTTTTGTGAAACTATGATACATGAAATCGAACCTCACGTCTTCCGCAACGAGTGGAAGCCCCGTACACCGCAGAACGATGACATCGTTTTCGGCTATGACGGCAGAAACGCGATCCTGAAATCGGACCGCACCTTTTTTCATTACGGCGAACTGGATCACCGCCATGAATTTGTCTATCTCTTTTCGGTGGATGATACCGCCTTCTTTCTGACCGAGATTCCGCAGACCGGCGGCGCCATTTCACTGAACATCAACTTTGCGCGCTATTATGAGCCTCAGCATCTCGGCTTTGCCTGCGTCACCGGCTGGCAGCTCTACCGCTGGCAGAGAAACAACCGCTTCTGCGGCGCCTGCGGCAGGCAGATGATCCCGGACGGAAAGGAGCGCGCAATGCGCTGTCCGGAGTGCGGAAACATCATCTATCCCCGGATCAACCCGGCTGTCATTGTCGGCGTTCTGAACCGGGATAATGAGATTCTCATCACACAGTATGCGATCTCACACGGCGAATACCGCCATGACGCGCTCGTTGCAGGATACTGCGAGATCGGCGAAACCGTGGAGGAATGCGTGATCCGCGAGGTCAAAGAGGAAACAGGTCTTTCGGTCACGAACCTCCGCTACTATAAATCACAGCCCTGGTCGTTCTCCGAATCCCTGCTGTTCGGATTCTTCTGCGATGTGGAGGAGGGAAGTATCAGTCTCGACCGCCATGAGCTGAAATCCGCTGTCTGGAAGAAGCCCGATGACAGCTACGATGTGCCCGGACAGGCGTCTCTGACTTCGGATATGATCCGGTACTTCCGGGCAGGAAAGGTGAAACATGGACTTTAATCAGGTTGTATATCAGATCTACCCGCTCGGGTTCTGCGGCGCACCGAAGGAAAACGACGGCATTCTTGAGCACCGCATCCTGCAGGTATGCGGCTGGATCCCGCATTTTCAGAAACTCGGCATTACCCGGGTCATGTTCAATCCGGTGTTTGAAAGCGACCGTCACGGATATGACACCCGCGACTTTACAAAGATCGACTGCCGCCTCGGCACAAATGAGGATTTTCAGAAGGTCTGCGATGCCCTGCATTCCGCCGGCATCGGCGTGATCCTGGACGGCGTGTTCAACCATGTCGGCCGGGGATTCCCCTTCTTTCAGGATGTTATTCAGCGCAAATGGGACAGCCCGTACAAAGACTGGTTCCATATCAACTTCAATGACTCCTGGGCACAGGACGGCTTCACCTACGGAAACTGGGAAGGCCACAATGAGCTCGTCAGTCTGAATCTTCACAATCCGGAGGTTCGGAACTATCTGTTTGAGGCCGTTGAATCCTGGATCTCGATGTATCACATCGACGGCATCCGCCTGGATGTGGCCTACTGCCTTGACCGTTCGTTTATGCGGGAGCTGTCTGACCGCCTTCATGCGGCGCACCCGGATCTGATCCTGATCGGCGAGATGATCGGCGGCGACTACAATGTGCTGTTCAATGACGGAGGTCTTGACAGTGTGACAAACTATGAATGCCGCAAGGGACTGTTCTCATCGATGAACTCCCGCAATCTCTTTGAGATCGGCTATTCGCTCAACCGCCAGTTCGGCCCCGATCCCTGGTGCCTCTACCGCGGAAAACATCTTCTGAGCTTTGCGGACAATCATGACGTGGACCGTCTGGCCTCCGTGCTCAGCGATCCAAACGATCTTCCGCTGACCTATGATCTGATCTTTGCGATGCCCGGCATCCCCTGCATCTACTACGGAAGCGAATGGGGCATCGAGGGAAAACGCACGTCCCACAGCGATGCGGATCTGCGTCCGCATATTGAACAGCCGGAATGGAACAGCCTCTGCAATCATATCGCCCAGCTCTCTGAATTCCGCAGAACCTGTTCCGCGCTTACATATGGCGATTACCGCCAGGTCTTCTCCCGCAATGAGCAGTGGGCATTCACCCGCACGGATGAGCATGGAATTCTCTTCTTTGCGATCAACATCTCCGATCAGGAAGCCGATGTCCGCTCCGACATTCCGGTGCCGGAAGGAATTGACCTGAGGACCGGAAAAAAGACGGATCCCTCATCAGGCATCCGTCTTGCCGGCAAATCATCCGTATTCGTATATCACCGGTTCTGATTATTCATTGAAGTATTCTGCCGCTTTATCCATCGACATTTCCGCGTAGGTCTCGCCGGCTACCTCATAGCCGATCGCGAAGATCCAGCAGGCGCGGCGCGCTCCGTCTTCATCGTTGGGGCATGCCTTGAGCTGTGCGGTCGTGTTGGGGTAATAGAGCGGCATTTCATATTGCAGGAAATGCAGCTGGCCGTCGATCGTAGACGCGTCATATCCGTTGTTTTTACACCAGGAGTGCAGATTGTCCTTGCGCTCTCCGCCCCACTGGCAGAGTCCGTAGTATCCAAGTCCGTTGTCGGCGGTGGAATTGAATCTGGATTCCCGGTGCATGTTTGCGAGAATCCCGCATGCCTGCGCCCGGTTGAGTCCCATCGACCCGGTCAGGAAGTTATAGATCTGTCCTTTGGGATCCGACGAATTCGGCTGTCCCTTGCCGGAAGGCGTCGGGGTCGGAGTCGGGGTCGGCTCCGGCTCTTTTACGGTCACACTGACCGTGCGCTCCGCCCGGTTGCCCGCTTTGTCCATTGCGGTCACCGTAACGGAATACTGTCCGGCCGCTCCGGTATTCACATCCGAAACAACACTGAAGGTTCCGGCGGAAAGCGTATCCGCATACGGCAGTGCGCCGTCGGTTTCATCCGTTACCGAAACGATCATACTGCCGGCATTGAAACTATCGCCGACGGTCAGGCTTGCACTGTCCGCGGTCAGAGTGATCAGCGGCGCCGTCACATCCGCCGGCGCAGCCGACGGTGCCGGAGAAGGTGAAGGCGACGGGGATGGCGACGGTGAGGGTGAAGGTGATGGCGAAGCAGAAGGCTCCGGTGTTTCACCGGGTTCCTCCTCCCCGCTTCCGACAATGACCTTGAAGGCCTTTACCGTCTCGTTTCCGGCTTTGTCGGATGCCCGCACGCGGATCACATAGGTTCCGTCTTTTGAAGCGTCAAAGCCTCCGGTATCAAGATCGTAGTCCACCCTTCCGTCCACCGGATCGAGCACGGATACGATATTGGATTTGAGATCATAATCCCCGCCCGGTTCGATCTTCACAAAGCTTTTATCAAGTGTGATGATCGGTCCGAGAAGATCCTGAACGGTAAAGATCCGCTCATATTCCCGGCTGACAACCGAACCGTTTCCGGCAGTTGTGCTGACGGTATAGATCACTTTCTGATCGCCCGTCTTCATCGTATCGACCGTTCCTTCGCAGGTCACTTCACCGCCTGCGGAAAGCACGAAGTCCGATGGATGAAAATCGCCGCCGTATTCAACAATACTGTCCTCACGGAACTGGATCGTCAGCGTTTCATAGAGCGCCTGTTTCTCGTCTTCGGAAAGACTCCTTTCACCGAGGTGATTCATTCCCCAGAAGATCAGCAGGCCGAGGGCTGTGATAAAGATCAGACTGAGCAGCACCGCAAGGACCTTGCGGAGACGGCTTCCGCCTTCTTCCGGTTCAGGGTCGATTTCTTCCGCAGCAGCCGCAGCCGCGGCTTCCGCTTCGGAAGGAAGCTTTCGTTCTTTCTCTTTCAGCACCGCAAGAATGCGGTCGCCTGCCCGGCCGGAGGTTTTCTCCGGAACCGGTGTTTCCTGTTTCCGGCTGTGTTCCGCCGGCGCAGGTGCTTCGCCTGCAGGTTCCTGTAAAACTTCGGGTTCCTGGGAAACCGGTTCTTCCTCACTCTCCTGCGGCTCATCGAACTGCGTCTTGAGAAGCGCGTCCATATCGGCAGGAAGCGGTGCGATCACGACCCGCTCCTCGCGGGTAAACGGCGTCACGAACTCGATCCTTGCGCAGTGCAGCGCAGGCCGGCTCATGGTGTCCATCGGACCGTCATACAGCTCATCGCCGAGCAGCGGATGTCCCGCTGCGGACATATGCGCGCGGATCTGATGCGTGCGTCCGGTTTCGATCTCCACTTCCAGTTCGGATACCGAATGGTTTTTTACATGGAATTCATTGAGAACCCGGAAGATCGTTACGGCAGGTTTGCCGGAAGGATCTTTTGTGACGCGGCGGCGTTCGCCCTCCGCTTTTGCGATGGGCGCATCGATCATGCCCTGCTTGATGTCAAAGACACCGGACACGAACGCGGTATATTCCTTGATCAGCCGGCCGGCCTCGCGGTCTTTGGAAAGACGCGCTGCCGCAAGCCGGTTTTTCGCATAGAGGATCGCTCCGCTGACATCTTTGTCCAGACGGCCGACGGGACGGATGATGAATCCGTCCTCCCCTTTGCGCTGGTAGTAGGACTGCAGGATGGTTCCCATGGAATCATCCAGATGGCCGTGCACCGGGTGGCAGGGAATGCCTGCCGGCTTGTTTACAACGACCACATCTTCATCCTCATAGAGGATATCCGGCTCGGCATCCACGACCGGGACCGATCCGGTTTCAACCTCCGGGAAACGGAGGGTCAGCGTATCACCCACCCGCATGCGGTCATTGACCCGGATGCGCTCCCCGTTCAAAAGGATCTCACCGTCAAATTTCAGGCGGGAGATCTCTTTTCTGGACAGATTCAGTTCGCGTGTCATCACCTGTCTGACACTGCCGTTGTCTGAAACCGGCCAGTCGGCAAGATTCATCTGGTAGGTAATTTCTTTTTTCATGAATCAGTTACTTCTTCCGGACCTGTCCGGAAGATGATCAGGCAATCTGCGAGCGCAGATAGCTGTAGATGAACTCATCCAGATCGCCGTCCATGACGCCCTGGATATTTCCGGCTTCGCATCCGGTTCTCAGATCCTTGACCATGGTATAGGGCTGGAAGACATAGGAGCGGATCTGGGAGCCCCATTCGTTTGCCTTGACTTCGCCCTTGATCTCCGCCATCTTCTTTGCCTGTTCCTGAATGCGGATCTGAAGCAGTTTTGATTTCAGCATGTTCAGGCACGCTTCCCGGTTCTGAAGCTGGGAGCGCTGCGTCTGACAGAAGACGGTGATATTCAGCGGCTTGTAGGTCATGCGGACCGCGGAGTCGGTTTTGTTAATGTGCTGGCCGCCGGCACCGGAGGAACGCATCGTGATGACTTCAAGATCCTTGTCATCGATCTCGATATCGAGGTCATCCTCAAATTCCGGCATGACTTCCACACTCGCAAAACTGGTGTGGCGGCGGGCATTGGAATCAAACGGAGAGATGCGCACGAGACGGTGAACACCGTTCTCCGCCTTGAGATAGCCGTAGGCCATCGGACCTTCGATCTTCAGGCTGCAGGACTTCATGCCGGCTTCTTCACCGTCCTGGTAGTCCAGAACATTGACCTTGAAGCCGTGGCGCTCCGCCCAGCGGACATACATCCGATACAGCATGCCTGCCCAGTCCATCGCCTCGGTGCCGCCGGCACCCGGATGAATTTCAAGAATGCAGTTGTGGTTGTCATACGGACCGCTGAGCAGGACCTGAATTTCAAATGCCTCAAAGTCCTTCATGACGCTCCGGTAATCCTCTTCGACAAGCGCTGCCAGTTCTTCATCAAAGGACTGGTTCAGCTCCCCGACCGATTCGGAGAGATCGCTCATCGATGCGGTCAGCCGCTCATGGTTTTCCACAAGCGCCTTGAGCGCGTTATTGTTTCGGATCAGTGCCTGCGCTTTCTTCTGGTCATTCCAGAAGTCCGCCGCACTCATCGCTTCTTCGTTTTCGGCAATTGTCTTCTTTTTCCCGGCCAGGTCAAAGAGAGGAGCCAAGCTGCTCCAATTTGGCCTGGCAGCGGGCAATGCCCTGTTTCATTTCATAAAGTTCCATCAGATACTCCTTACGCCTGTTTCGGCTGTTCGTTATTCAGAACGACCCGGACATTCATGCAGTAGGCAACGATGTCCTGGGCGATATTGTGCATCATGTTTTCAAACATAGCGAATCCTTCGGTCACATATGCCTGAAGCGGGTTGTCCTGCGCATAGCTCCGCAGACCGATGCCGTCGCGCAGTTTCGACATCATGTCGATATGATCGACCCATGCGCGGTCAATGACCTCGAGCGACATGTTGCGCTCAAAGCTGCGCATCTGTGTACGGACCGGATCGATCTTCTGATCGTAGGCATTCCATGCTTTCTCATTGATGAGCGCGGTCACATCCTCGGCCGGCTTGCCCGCAATGTCAGTTTCCGAGATCAGTTCTCCGAAGCCGATCTTCTTCAGCGATTCCATCAGTCCCGGCACATTCAGTTCCATCGAACGGGATTCCGGATCGATGTTGGCACCGACGGTATCGGAGATGACACGCTCGAACATCTGGCGGATGACGGTGTGTACGTCTTCGTGATCGAGAATGTAGTTTCTCTGATCGTACATGACTTCACGCTGCTGGCGGAGCACGTCATCATACTGCAGGAGGGTCTTACGGGCATCGAAGTTGACGCCTTCCACACGCTTCTGCGCCGAGTTGATCGACTTGGTTACGGTCTTGGATTCCACTGCGGTATCGCCGAGGGATTTGAAGATGCCTTCGAGACGCTCGCTTCCGAAACGGACCATCAGATCATCCTGAACGGATACATAGAATCTGGATTCACCCGGGTCACCCTGACGTCCGGAACGGCCGCGCAGCTGGTTATCGATACGTCTGGATTCATGACGCTCACTGCCGAGCACGCAGAGACCGCCGAGTTCGCGCACGCCTTCGCCGAGCTTGATATCGGTTCCCCGGCCGGCCATGTTGGTCGCAATCGTGACAGCGCCCTTCTGGCCCGCCTTGGCGATGATCTCCGCTTCTCTTGCATGGTTCTTGGCGTTGAGCACTTCGTGGCGGATCTTTTCCTTCTTTAACATGTTGTGGATGAGTTCGGACGTTTCAACCGCAATCGTACCGACCAGCACCGGCTGTCCTTTTTCGTTGCGCGCCTTAACCTCTTCCACAAGGGCGCGGAATTTGGCGTCCTTCGTTCCGAAGATCGCATCCGGCTGGTCGATTCTTGCGACCGGACGGTTGGTCGGAATCTCATATACAAGCATGTTATAGATTTCCGTGAATTCTTCTTCCTCGGTCTTCGCGGTACCGGTCATGCCCGCAAGCTTGTTGTAAAGACGGAAGAAGTTCTGATAGGTGATCGTCGCAAGGATCGTTGTCTCCTGACGGATCGAGATGCCTTCCTTGGCGCATACCGCCTGATGGAGACCGTCGGACCATTCCCGTCCCTTCATGAGACGGCCGGTATTCGGATCGACGATGTTGATCTCATCGTTCTCTGTATCAACGACATACTCAACATCCTTCATCATGATGTAGTTTGCCTTGAGCGCCTGACCGATGCGGTGCAGAAGCTGGGTGTGATCCAGGTCGTACAGGTTGCTTACACGGAACACCTTCTCCGCCTTGGCAACGCCGGCTTCCGTCAGCTGAACGGTACGGGATTTGACATCCACTTCGTATTCTCCGGGCTTGACGATTTCATCGCCCTCCGTGATCTGTTCCTTCAGGCTCTTCGCAAACCGGTCTGCCTGCAGGTACAGGTTTGCGGTCTGACGCATGCCGCCGGAAATAATCAGCGGTGTACGCGATTCATCGATCAGAATCGAGTCAACTTCATCGACGAGCGCAAAGTTAAGTCCGCGCTGAACACGGTCCTTCGCATTCTTGACCATGTTGTCGCGGAGATAGTCAAAACCAAGCTCCGAGTTGGTCGTATAGGTGATGTCGCAGTTATATGCGGCGCGCTTCTGCGCCGGTGACATCTGGCGCAGGTTGAGTCCGACCGTCAGTCCGAGGAAACGGTGGATCTGACCCATCCACTCCGAGTCACGCTGTGACAGGTATTCGTTGACGGTAACGACATGCACGCCCCTGCCTTCAAGCGCATTGAGATAAACAGCCATGACCGAAGTCAGGGTCTTACCTTCACCGGTCTTCATTTCGGCAATGTCGCCGCCCTGCATGACCGCTGCGCCCATCAGCTGTACGGGATACGGGAATTCTCCGATTACTCTGCGGCACGCCTCACGCGCTGTCGCAAACGCTTCCGGAAGAATGTCATCCAGTGTCTTTCCTTCCGCAAGAAGCTGCCGGAACCGGGGCGTTTCCGCCTGCAGTTCCGCATCGCTCATCTTTGCGTATTTCTCTTCCAGTGCAAGCACCGGTTTGATTTTCTTTTCCACTTCTCTCAGACGCCGCCCGTCGACGTTCAGAAGCTTATCAAGTATTCCAGCCATAATAAAAACCTCCTGATCGTATAAATCAGCCAATTTATTATAACGTTATAAATATTTGACTTCAAGAAATCCCATTAGTCCGTTCAGCGGCGCGGAAACCGGACCGCCCTGCTCTGTTTTGCGCGTGCTTCCGGCTGTTCGGCAAGACCGCACGAAAAGACCGTGATATCAAGCCCTTCCGGAAGAACCGACAGGGCTCCTTTCATGGTGGATCCGGTTGTGATCACATCATCCGCCAGCACGACCCGCCGCG
>CAMOOA010000041.1 GCA_946621045.1 uncultured Erysipelotrichaceae bacterium | reverse complement strand
GAGCGACAGAGTGCCGGCGATGTGATCATCGACGGCCGCACGATGCAGACACTGACAAAGAAGGAACTGAACAGCGAGCGGCAGAAAATCGGAATGATCTTCCAGCACTTCAATCTGCTGTGGTCGCGGACAGTCCGCATGAATATCGAGCTTCCGCTGGAATTTGCGGGAGTGCCGAAGGCAGAGCGCAGAAAACGGTCTTCGGAGCTGATCCATCTGGTCGGTCTTGACGGGAGGGAGAATGCCTATCCGAGCGAGCTCTCCGGCGGACAGAAACAGCGTGTCGGTATCGCCCGCGCGCTGGCAAACAATCCGCGGATCCTGCTCTGCGATGAAGCGACATCCGCGCTTGATCCGGATACGACGGAACAGATTCTTGATCTGCTTAAGAAGATCAATGAGGAACTCGGCATCACGATCGTCATGATCACCCATCAGATGGAAGTTGTTCAGCGTGTATGTTCCAGAATGGCGGTCATGAGCGACGGAAAGATAGTGGAAGAGGGAACCGTCAGGGATCTCTTCGAACATCCGCGCCATGAGATCACCAAGCGGTTTGTCCAGAACGTCGATGATCAGACACCGATCGAGGAACTGGCGGAAAAACTGAAAAACAAATATCCGGACGGACAGCTGCTGCGGCTGACCTTCACCGGAAACAATACGGATGATGCGCTGATCGCGAGAGCGATCCGGAAAGTTTCGTTTCCCGTCAGCATCATCGAATCAAATATTACCGATTCGGCAGACGGCGCGTACGGCGTGACCTATCTCCATCTCTACCACGGCAGAGATGAGGAATACAACGTGTTTGTTGAAACGCTCGTCGAAGAAGGCGTAAAGGCGGAGGTTCTCTGATTATGGGCACAACACTGAATTTTGACCAGCTGCTTACCGCAGTCTGGGAGACCGTATTCATGACATTTGTCTCGCTGTTCTTCGCATCGGTCTTCGGACTGATGATCGGCATCCTGCTGTACTGCACACAGAGCGGCGGGCTGTTTCAGAACCGGATCGTCAACCGGATCACCGATGTGATCGTCAATGTGCTTCGTGCCATTCCGTTCCTGATCCTGCTGATCCTGCTGATTCCGCTGACCCGTGCACTGGTCGGCTCCATGCTGGGGGCGAAAGCCGCGCTTCCGCCGCTGATCGCCGCATCCACTCCGTTCTATGCAAGAATGTGCGTGATCGCATTCCAGGAAGTGGACAAAGGCACGATTGAGGCATCCAAGGCAATGGGCGCTTCCAACGGGCAGATCATCCGGAAAGTACTGCTTCCCGAAGCGCTTCCTGCCATCGTTTCCGGCATTGCGGTGACCGGCATCTCACTCGTCGGGTATACGGCAATGGCCGGCGCGATCGGTGCGGGAGGACTCGGAAATCTTGCATACATGTACGGCTTTGCCAGACGGAATGATGCAGTTCTCTATACATCCACCGTTATCATCGTCCTGATCGTCTTTGCGATTCAGTGGGCCGGTGATGCGATTGTCAGAAAGATTGATAAACGATAGAAAAGGGGAAAAAGAAATGAAAACCACTAATGTATTCAAAGCTCTTGCGTCCGCAGTTCTTGCGCTTTCGCTTGCCGCCTGCGGCAGCTCTTCCTCCGCAGATGCAGCACCCGCAGAGGGCGGGGCTGCGGCACCGGAAAAACTCACCGTGATCGCTACCGCAAATCCGCATGAAGTGATCCTGAATGAGGCAAAGCCGATTCTTCTTGAGAAGTACAACATTGAGCTTGAGATCATTGAAACGGAAGATTATTACACACCGAACCGTGCGGTTTCCGACGGTGATGCCGATGCCAATTTCTTCCAGCATGTTCCGTTCTTCGATAATGAGAAGGCGGAAAACGGGTATAAGATTTCCAATGCCGGCGGTATTCATATCGAGCCGTTCGGATTCTATTCACGGAAATACAAGAGTCTGGATGAACTTCCCGACGGTGCGCATATCATCACTTCCAATTCCGTTGCGGATCACGGCCGTGTCCTTGAAATTCTTGCCAAGGAAGGACTGATCACACTGAAGGACGGTGTGGATTCCCTGAGCGCCACAAAGGAAGATATCATCGACAACCCGCACAGCTTTGATTTCTCGATCGAAGTCAATCCGGAACAGCTCACCAATGCGCTTGAAGATGCGCAGGCTGATCTTGTCGCGATCAACGGCAACTACGCGATCGGTGCCGGCCTCAAGCCGAGCAGCGATGCGCTTCTTCTGGAACAGGCGGATCAGGACAATCCGTATGTCAACATCGTCGCCTGCCAGGAAGGCCATGAATCCGACGCAAAGATTAAGGCGCTGGTGGAAGTTCTGCAGTCGGAAGACATCGTGAATTTCATCAAGAGCCAGTGGAGCGACGGTTCCGTTATACCGGCAACCAAGTGAATTACCACACCCATGCGGTGAAGACCAGAGGCTCCCATGGATGGTGCATTCTCGCGGTTTGAATAAAGATTCGTCTTACCGTCTCCTGCCGTATAAAAGACAGGAACGGTTTTTCTTTAGGTTCGTGCGGGAATTCGGTATACTAGAGAAGTGCGGACATTGACGTGTACGGTGTCTGTATCGTTAGAGGGGTAAGTATGAAAGAGAACTATGAGAAGTCCTGCGGTGCTGTGATATTCCGTCATGCGCCGGAACTTGAGGTTCTGATCATCCGGCAGAATCAGGGGCACTGGTGCTTCCCGAAGGGACATGTTGAAGGAAACGAAGAAGAGACGGAGACCGCAAGGCGCGAGGTCAGGGAAGAGACCGGCCTTGATATCCGGTTTCTTGGAGGGTTCCGGGAAGAGACGCATTACAGCCCGAGGGAAGGCGTGGAGAAAGACGTTGTCTGGTTCCTCGCATCTCCTGTCAGCGATGAACTGCATCGTCAGAAGGAAGAAGTCGCGGAAATTCTCTGGGCAAACCGGATCGATGCGGCTGCGCTTCTTACCTATGAGAACGACAAGCAGTTATTCCGCAAGGCAGTTCGTTTTATCCGCGAACTTGACGACGGAGAGTTCTGATCATGATCCTGCTTCGGAATCTGACATCCGAAGAGATGCTTCGCGCCCGGCAGCTGCCCGCGAAGCTTTTAATATTTTCCGGCCGTGAACCGGCAAGGGGACTTGCGGTACTTGAAGACCAGCGTCGGATCGGAACGGCATCGTTCTTTTCCGACGGACAGGGAGATGTTCTGATCGTATCGGAGTACAGCGAAGAGATCGATCAGACGCTGCTTCATCATGCCTTTGCAGTTACGGTCAATGAGGCAATACGGAATCTTCATCCCTCCGTGCTCTATGCTTATTCGGCCGATCCCCGGATGAAGGCGGTGTTCCCGGTGAATCTGTTTTATCCGAAAGGCACGGTGTACAAGCGGGAAGTGGAGCCGTGGCGTTACCGGATCCCGGACAGCTGTTTTGACCGGGAGGGTTTTCTGATCAATCAGGGACAGATGTCCGGCCTGCCGTTCGGATGGTTTTCCACGCGTGACAAGGGATGCGGATGGATCGCCGCATACAATATTCTGAAGCTCAACGGAAAGGAACAGACGATGGAGGAAACCGCCCGCGGACTTTCCCGCCTGGATCCTTCCGGCGAGTTCTTCGGCGAGAATTTTTTCAAGCTGTTCTTTTATCTGCGCAGACGCGGACTTCCCGTGAAACCGGTTATCGGACGGCGCGCCGTGCAGAAGGCAATGCACCGCAGCATCAACGGAATTCTGCTGTATTCGCAGAAACGCGGGTCGCATTACTGTTCCTACCGGGTCCGTCATGACGGCAGTATTTATGTCTTCAATGCGGTCTACGGAAAGCACCACCACCGCATCACGGTCGATGAGTTTCTGACCACCTATGCAAAGGGGATAAAAGTGATGCTGCTGTACGTTGAACGTTCTTAAAAATATAGTAAAATATTCATTATGTTTAAAAAGATTACAGCAGGGCTGACGGCCTTTTTGCTTGCGCTCCCCGCAGCTCTTGCTCCGATACATGCACTGGAACCGGCAGAAGTCCCGATGGACGGTTATTTTCATCTCGTTGATTTTGAATCACGGGAAGTGCTGGAAGGCGCATATGAATCCTTTCAGCAGGCAAAAAATGAATACAACAACATCAAGGAATCCTATGTCAATCTCGGCATTGTGAAGGACGGACAGACGTATGAAGCGGAATATGCGCTTGCGCTGTTCCATGTGAATGATGCCTGTGATTTTGAAGTTGAATATACAAACACGAGTGACGGAACGACCGGAACCATCAACGGATGCTACGGAGACGACGCGGCGTATCTGTATACGGATGACAGCGGAAAATATGTGACCTTTGCCTCCAGCGGTGTTACTGCGCAGGCAAAAGTCAGCGATGTGACGGTTGTCCCGCTTCAGAATATTTTCGTGAACCTTTCGATGTTCACCATCCGCGACGGTGATCTGTATCACATGATCAAGGGTGAGATGGACGACGATTATTTTGCCTATATCATCGATCTCGGACCGAAACCGGAATACCTCGAAGAAGGCAAGGCCTATTACAGCTATGACGGGCATTACTTCTATTCCGATGACAAGCTGTATGAGATGCTGGATGACTACCGCAACGGCATCCGCGACAGCAGCGTCAATCCGGAAGATCCGTGGTATGACTGGTATCAGTTTGTTTCGCACCGCACGCTTTCCCATGTGACGGAGGAAATGCTGCGGCAGTACTTTGAGGAGACAATGGGTGTCAGCGGACCGATGACAACCTATTATGACAACGACAAGGACGGCATCGGCGACATTCTGAATCAGTCGCAGCTCTACGGCATGCAGAATATCTTCATGCAGGCGCAGTATGAATTCGGCGCAAATGCGCTGATGATGCTGGCGGTCTCACAGAGTGAATCCGGCTCCGGCCGAAGCTCGCTCAGCTATACCCGAAACAATCTGTTCTCCCATGCGGCTTATGACAACAATGAAGAGGCGGAACGCGGAAGATACAATGACATCCGCTCTTCCGTGATTTCCCATGCGAAGTATTATCTCTCCGGCAGTTATCTGAGTCCGATGAAGGAACAGTATAACGGCGGTTTCTTCGGCAACCTTGCGGCCGGCATGAATGTGCGCTACAGCTCGGATCCCTACTGGGGAGAAAAGATGGCATCCGCATACCGGAATCTGGATGAAACGATGGGAACCGGAGACGGAGATTCCGTGCAGATCGGTATCCGCACCGTGGAAAATGAAGCGATCGTATACCGGGAACCGAATACGTCATCGCCGATTTATACGACCGGCGAGATGCCGGATATGGCATTTGTGATTCTCGATGAGATTGAAAATGACGACGGCACCTGGTATGAGATTCAGAGCGATGCAACGCTTGATGATGACGGATCCGTCGACCTGTCTTATTACTACAGCTGGAAAAATGACCGTGCCTATATCAAAGCGGACGCAGTTCAGCTTCTGATCGGAAAACGGCAGGAAACTCCGGAATATGCGGAAGTCAAATTTCAGGCCGGAGACGGGGCATTTGCGGGCGGCGAAGAGACGGTTCATTATGAACTGCCGGTCGGCTCGGATGCGGTGATCAGCGAACCCCGCGGAAAGGATATCTCCTTCAGCGGCTTTGATATGGATCTGCAGAACGTGGAAGAGGACATTGAGTACACGGCGCAGTACCGGAATGTCGTCTCAATGGAGTTTGCATCGCTTCCCAGGACGGAGTATGAGCTGAATGACCGTATCGATCTTCGGAACGGACAGGTGCTCGTTCGCTATGAAGACGGCACGGAAGCGGTCAGACAGCTTACGACAAGCAATGTCAGCGGCTATGACATGTCTGTCGCCGGAGATCAGGATGTTCTGGTCGAATCCGACGGCAAACAGGAGTCCTTCACCATCAGTGTCAGTGAGGAGAAGGATGTTCAGCGCGCAAAGATCAAGGACAAGATCCTCGGCATGATCGGTTACTATGCCGGACGGACAAAGTATACCGATGATCAGGTCAACCAGATCCTGGAAGTGAAAAAGGAAATGGATGCGACGGTTCAGCCGTACCTTACACAGCCGGACCTGCGGGCATTCGATACGATCCTGCGCGGCGCTTACCGTGACAAGATCAACTATGTGGTGGCGGACAATCCGTACGGCCTTGCCGTTTCCGGTCTTTCCGTTTCCATTCCGCTCGAGGAAGGCCAGCTTGAACGCAATGAGGCAGATGAGGATACCTACCGGATCTCGATTGAAAAGGGTATCTCCAAAGATGCGGAGGAAGCGATGACAAAATATGCGGATTACCTCGGACAGACCGTTCTGGAGTCCTTTACGATTTCCCTTGCCAAAAACATGGAAGTGACTCCGATGAAGGGACCTCTGCTCTGCACGGTGACGCGTCCTGCCAATTCCGCGGGAGGCGATGTCTTCCTTGTGCTGAACTATACGGAAAACGGCGATGTTGTCCAGTGCTATACACGCCAGACCACGAATACCATCTCCTTCATGACCGAGGGCACCGGTGAATTCCTTCTGATGCGCATGAGCACCAGCAACCAGTACATGGGGGAAGATCCGGTGGAAACCCTGACACAGGAATCCAACAGTGCGGATATCCGCGGTATCATCGCCAATGCGGCGCTCGGCGCGCTTCTCCTTGTGGTGATCGTATTTACGGCAATGTATTTTCTCGGCAAGCGGCGCCGTAAAAAACATACGGAACGCCATGAGGTGAAGAAGGAACAGTATAAGATCGACAGCCAGAACCTTGAAGTGACGCAGGCGCTGGAGATTCTGAACACCGAAATGATCCGCCTTGATGAGATCAAAAAAGCGGAAAGCGAACAGAACGGAGAAAGCGGCGATGATCAACACGACGGTCAGTCTGGATCTGATTGACTTTGAGGAGGAAGATCCCGGCGATCTCCTTGAATCGATCCGCATCCGCGGCATCGCGATACCGGTCCATGTTTACCGGAACGGCGAACGCTATGTGTGTGCCGACGGCAGAAAACGCCTGACCGCATGCCGGCTTCTGCGCAATGAAAAACCCGGTATCGACCGGGTTCCGGTATTTATCAAAGGGGACTATTCCAAAGCAGGCTGTGCCTTCTGGGGTCCCAAGAATCACCATTAATCCACGGCGATTCCGCCGGCGCGGAGAACATCCGCATCCGGATCGATATAGATCGTATGATAGCTTCCAAGCTGTACCATCCCCGGTTTTGCGCCGGGGATTTTTTTCAGGTGTGATACGGGGCAGTAATTGACCGGCACGCTTGAGGAATCGCGGCCCTTGGAATAATACGCCGCGAGGTTTGCCGCAAACCGGATGACCTCTTCGGAAGGGGCAGGGTCGTGCACGACGACATGGGAACCGTGATAGTCCTTCGCATGAAACCAGAAATCGGTTTTCCGGGCACGGCAGAAGGTAAGTGCTTCATTCTGAAGGTTGTTTCTTCCGTAGCTGATCCGGATGCCGTTGAATTCCGCTTCAAAGGGAACCGGGCTTTCCTGCTGCTTTCTGCGCTTCCGTTTTCTGCCGGTCTGTTCGGAAAGGTAGCCGCCTTTTACAAGCTCGTCCCGGATTCCTTCCGCAACGCTGAAATCAGCCTGTTCCAGCTGTTCGAGAAGTCCCTCAAAATAGGTGATCTCCGCTTCGCAGATCCGGATCTGTTCCTTCAGGTAAACCTGACCCTTGCGGTATTTCTGATACCGGCTGTAACAGCGCTGGGCATTTCGCGTACCGTCCAGTTTCGGATCCAGCGGAACGGTGACCGGATTGCCGGTCTCATAGTCCTCCAGCTGAATTTCGGTAGTGCCGCGGGTATCGCCGACCTGGTGAATATACAGAAGGTCGCCGTACTGTTTCCAGCGGTCACAGTCGAGTGCTTCGTCGTATTCTTTCAGAAGCCGCGGGAGCTTCTGTTTCTGGTGTTTCAGTTCCCGGCGCACGGTATGGTACACATCGCCGGAAATCTCCTTGATGCGCTCTTTTTCCTCGCGGTGGTAATACAGGATGTCAAATCCCTCAAACAGGGGATAGGTGCGGCATCTGGTGTCGGTATGAAGCTCGATGCAGTGAAACACCGCCTCGCCGCTGCGGGAGGAAACATACAGGGAGCGGGATGCCTCGATTTCCTGCATGATTGAAGGAAAGGACTGTCCGCGGGACATCCGGTACTCGATCTCGGACGAAAGAAACGGGGAAAACCCGGAAAACTGCTGTGTGAGTGTTTTTGAAGGATCAATGGTCTGTTCGGTAAACGGATCCTTTTTGTTCTGGGGAGGAATCGGCCGGAAGGGGGCATTGGGAAGAATCATCCGTTTGTTGTTTTCAAAGGGCGGGATGCGTTTCATCGCATCGATGATTGTACCGTCACGTACAAGCAGAAGATTTGCATAGTTGCCCATCAGTTCTGCGACGAGCTGTACGGTCTCCGGATCGCCGAGCTCATTGCGGCGGCGGATCTCCAGCGTGCACCAGCGGTCAAGCCCGGCCTGTGCGGCGCGGACAAGCATGCCGCCTTCAAGATACTTCCTCAGCAGCATCACAAAGTTTCCCGGTTCACTCGGTGTCGGATAGCTGCGCTTCGTAAACAGGATCCGGTTGTACCGGGTATGGCAGGAGATCAGAAGCTGTTGTTTTCCCTGCGCGCCGTGAAGCTGAAAGAGCACCTCATAGGGTGCGATCTGATAGATTTTCTGAATGCGGGAAGGAAGGGAAGCTTCGATTTCCGGCATCAGTTTGTGCAGAAGAATTCCGTCCAGAGGCATATGAAAAATTATAGCAGATGTTTCATTGACGGAACGGAAAGGTTTGCGGTAACGTAGAGCCATAAGGAGACCGAGAGAACATGAAGAAAAATGGGCTGCTTATTGTCATCAGCGGACCTTCCGGAGTCGGTAAGGGAACGGTAATCAAGGAAGTGATGAAGGATTCCGAACTGAATCTTTCCTATTCTGTTTCCATGACGACCCGTGAAAAGCGGGAAGGCGAACAGGAAGGTGTCAACTACTACTATGTGACGCGTGAACAGTTTGAAAAGACAAGAGATGAAGGCGGACTTCTGGAATGGACGGAGTTTGTCGGCAACTATTACGGAACCCCGCTTTCTGAAATAGAGCGCCTGCGCAGCGAAGGAAAGAATGCGCTGCTTGAGATCGAAGTGGAAGGATGCAGGCAGGTAAAGGAAAAAGTGCCTGATGCGCTGACCATTTTCATTGTACCGCCGTCCCTGAAGGAACTGGAAAAACGGATCCGCGGACGCCGCACCGAAGCGGAGGAGATCGTCCAGCAGCGCCTGGCAAAAGCCAGCAAGGAACTGGAGATGACCGGTCAGTACCGCTATGTGGTATGCAATGATGATATTCAGCTTGCGGCGGATATCATCCGTGTCATCATCCGTCATCACATGGAACGGGATTTCTGATTCAGACTGCAGATTGAAAAA
>CAMOOA010000040.1 GCA_946621045.1 uncultured Erysipelotrichaceae bacterium | reverse complement strand
GCCGGACGTCAGCTGGTTGGAAAGGTATTTGACTGATGGACAGAATTGATCAGGACCATATTCGTAATTTCTGCATTATTGCCCATATTGATCATGGCAAATCCACGCTTGCGGACCGGATTCTGGAGCTGACGGAAACCGTCAAGGAACGGGATATGAAAGCACAGCTGCTGGATGAGATGGATCTCGAGCGGGAACGCGGAATCACGATCAAGCTGAATGCGGTTCAGCTGAAATACAAGGCAGACAACGGGGAGACCTATCTGTTCAATCTGATCGATACCCCGGGTCATGTTGACTTTACCTATGAAGTATCCCGGTCGCTCGCGGCGTGCGAAGGAGCGGTTCTTGTCGTGGATGCGACGCAGGGCGTTCAGGCGCAGACGCTTGCGAATACATATCTAGCGTTGGATAACGATCTTGAAATCATTCCGGTGATAAACAAGGTGGATATGAACAACGCAATGCCCGAAGAGGTAAAAAAGGAGATCGAAAACATCATCGGTCTTGACTGCTCGGACGCACCGCTGATTTCCGCGCGTACCGGCATGAATGTACATGAAGTGCTGGAACAGATCGTAGCGAAAATACCGAGCCCGAAAGGGAAGCCGGACAAGCCGCTCAAGGCGCTTGTCTTTGACAGCTTCTATGACAGCTACCGCGGAGTCATCGCACTGATCCGGATCCGGGACGGAAGCCTTTCCGTCGGAGACAGGATTACCTTCATGGCCACCGGAGCGCAGTATCTTGTCACCGAGGCCGGTATCCGCAATCCCAAGGAAGTTCCGATGAAGACCCTGCAGTGCGGCGATGTCGGCTGGTTCGCGGCCTCGATCAAATCCATTCAGGATGTCCGGGTAGGCGATACCGTGACACTGGCAGACAACCCTGCGGATGAACCGCTGGAAGGCTACCGCAGGATGAATCCGATGGTTTACTGCGGTCTGTATCCGAGCGATGCCGCAAAATACGAAGATCTTCATGAAGCGCTCGACAAGCTCAAGCTGAATGACGCAAGTCTGCAGTATGAGCCGGAAACCTCGCAGGCACTTGGCTTCGGATTCCGCTGCGGATTCCTCGGACTGCTTCATATGGATGTCATTCAGGAACGCCTCGAGCGGGAGTATGATCTTGATCTGATCTGTACCGCTCCGTCGGTTATCTATCATGTGTATCTCACGGACGGCTCCATGCTGGAAATCGACAACCCGGCAAAGATGCCCGATGCTTCGAAAATCGATCATATCGAGGAACCGTACGTGAAGGCGGAGATCATGACAAACGATGCATATATCGGCGCGGTCATGGAGCTCTGCCAGAACAAACGCGGCATTTATGTCGGAATGGATGTGATCGATACAGGACGCAACATTCTGACCTATGAAATTCCGCTTTCGGAAATCATCTATGACTTCTTTGACCGTCTGAAGAGCTGTTCAAAGGGCTATGCAAGTCTGGACTATGAACTGATCGGCTACCGCAGGGAAGATCTTGTCCGGATGGATATTCTTCTCAACGGAGAGACCGTGGATGCGCTGTCGGTCATTATTCACCGCAGTGAAGCGTATCAGCGCGGCAGCGGCATTACGATCCGTCTCAAGGAACTGATCCCGCGCCAGCAGTTTGAAATTCCGGTTCAGGCGGCGATCGGCGGAAAAGTCATTGCCCGCACAAATATCAAATCCCTCCGCAAGAACGTGCTTGCCAAGTGCTACGGAGGCGATATCTCGCGGAAACGCAAACTCCTTGAAAAGCAGAAGGAGGGAAAGAAGCGCATGAAGGCGGTCGGTTCGGTCGTCATTCCGCAGGAAGCATTCATGTCGGTTCTCTCCATGGATGACAATGACCGCAAGTAATATCCCTTCGCTGTATCTGCATGTTCCGTTCTGTGCCGCAGTCTGTTATTACTGTGACTTTGCGCGGCAGGTATATCAGGCAGATGCCTGTGAACAGTGGCTCGATGCCGTGGAACAGGAGCTTCGTGAAACTGCGGTTAATCCCGGGCTTGAAACGGTATATATCGGCGGCGGAACGCCGAGCTGTCTTCCGCTTTCTCAGCTGGAGCGGCTGCTTTCCATGCTGGGTCCGTATACCGGAAAGGTGAAGGAATTTACGGTGGAATGCAACCCGGAACTTCACGACACCGGGATTATCGAATGCCTTGCGGCACATCATGTCAACCGCATCAGCATCGGACTGCAGAGCGCGGATAAAGCACTTCTTAAAACAGCAGGAAGACGGCACGATGCGGACGATGTAAAACGATTGGTTGACCAGTTTTCGGCGTGTGGGATTTCCAACATTTCGCTGGACCTGATGTACGGTCTGCCCGATCAGACGATGGCGCAGCTGGAAGAAAGCATCGCATTCGCGCTTTCCTGCAGTCCGGCGCATCTTTCTCTGTATTCGCTTACGGTTGAACCGAACAGCGTATTCGGAAAAAAAGGCATACAGCAGGCAGACCCTGATCTGGAAGCGGATATGTATGAGCGGATCTGCCGGATTCTGGCGGATGCCGGATATATCCATTATGAAATTTCCAATTTCGCAAAACCCGGTTTCGAGTCTGTGCATAACCGCAATACCTGGAAGTACCGCAGCTTTTACGGTATCGGCTACGGCGCCTGGGGAATGGATGAGCACTGCCGGTATACGCATGCGGATACTCTGCGTGCATACTGCAGCGATCCGCTGTACCGAAGGATTACACCGCTTTCCGAAAAGGAACGCATGTTTGAAGCCGTGATGCTGGGACTGCGGCTGCGGGAAGGAATCGTACCGGAAGAGTTTTCACGCATGTTTGGCTGTGAGCTGGCCGCATGTTTTCCGAAGACCGTTTCTGCACTGCAGGAGCGCGGTATGCTGGAAGTACGGGAAGACCGGATCTTCTGTACGGACAGGGGATGGCCGGTGCTCAACAGTCTGCTTGTGGAATTCATGGAGGAAGCACAGTTATGATTCGCGCGGTTTTCTTTGATATTGACGGGACGCTTACGGATTTTAATACGCATGAGATCCCGCCCCGTGTATTTGAGTTCCTCGCACAGCTGCAGAAAAAGGGCATAAAACTGTTTATTGCGACAGGACGCGGGAAAGACGGTCTTTCTGTCCTCAGGCAGTTCCCGTTTGACGGATATATCACCCTGAACGGGCAGTTCTGTTTCTGCGGGGACGGGGAAGTGATTTATGAAAATACGATCGATCCCGACGCAATCCGGCTTCTCCTTGAAGAACTGCGGAAGAATCCGGTTCCGTGCGGCTTTCAGCTACGGGATGAGCGGATCTTCAACTTCCGCAACGCGCTGGTTGACGAGATCCATGCGATCACCCGCAATGATGATGCGCCGGCCGGAGACGTGACCGGGATTGAAGAAAAACCGGTATATCAGGCAATGATCTTCATGAATGAGGAACAGGAGAGGAAACTGGTTTCCGGACTTCCGGGATGCCGCAGTTCCCGCTGGTATCCGACCTTTTTTGATCTGTCTCCGGAAGGGGGCACAAAAGTGCTCGGAATGGATCTGTTCTGCGAACGGTTTAAAATCGCCATCGAAGAGACCATGGCGTTCGGGGACGGCGGCAATGATCTTGAGATGATCATGCATGCCGGAGTCGGTGTGGCGATGGGAAATGCCGGCGTCAAACTCAAACAAGCCGCGGATTACGTGACAGGCACTGCAGGAGAAGGCGGGATCGAACAGGCCCTGAAACACTACGGACTGCTCTGCAAAGAAACAGATTATTCTTGCATTCTCTGATGCGTTGTGATAATTTGATAAGGCTTTCGTACTGGGATGTCCGCATCTCCAGCGGCAGACTCGGTAGGAAAGGACTGAAATGAAAAGGAGAAAAAACATGCTCGAAAAGGAAACAAAGGAACGTCTGATCAAGGAATTCGGCCGTAAGGAAGGCGATACCGGTTCGGTAGAAGTTCAGGTCGCGATGCTGACAGAACAGATCAACCGCCTCACCGTTCACATGAAGGCCAACAAGAAGGACTACAGCTCCAACCGCGGTCTTCTGAAGATGGTCGGACGCAGAAAGAATCTTCTTGAGTACCTCAAGAAGAACGATGTCAACCGTTACAGAGATCTTGTCAAGAAGCTCGGTCTCAGAAAGTAATCGTATCGGACACCGAAGAAACGCTGCCGCAGGGTGGCGTTTTTTTAACGAATTATGTGCAGGCTGTGTGAAGTTGTGGAATTCTGTGTGTTTCGCTGGATAAGCGGAAAATTACCTTTAATATATAAAAGTTGAGGAACATGGTTCTTCCGCGGGTTTTAATGCGGCCGCATCTGTACAGACCGCCGCAGGAAAAAGGAAACGAACTTGAAAGGCATACTGAAGATGACAGGACGTCTTATTCGTAAGACGCCCGGGCGATTTCTGTCGCTGCTTGCGATCGTACTGCTCGGGACTGCCTTTTATATTGGCGTTTCCGCGATTTCCAAGGCGATGTCCACATCGGTCAACCGGTATGATGACCTCCTCAATCTGAAAGATATTACGATTTACTCCAACTACGGGTTTGATCAGGCGGATGTGGATGCCGTGGAACAGCTGGATTCGGTTGTGCTTGCGGAGGGGTCTTCCTTTGTGGATGTGTATTCCGTATACGAAGACTCATCGGCGATCACCCGTATTCATTCCTGGTCGCCGGATGCACAGATCAATCAGTTTGTGCTGCGCTCCGGCCGGCTTCCCGAACGGAAGGATGAGGTGCTTGCGGATAACGGAACGATCCTGCTTCCCGGCTATAAACCGGGAACCGTTCTGACGCTGACCCGCCCGGAGAATGATCTTGGAGATACTCTTTCCGTCGATACGGTCACGGTTGTCGGAACGATCGATACGCCGCTGTATCTCAATGAAACCCGGGAGGCCAGCACGCTCTCGAATCTTTACATCCAGACATTTCTTTATATTCCGGAAGAAGCGTTCATCACGGATTACTACACGGAAATGAATGTTCTGATCAAAGACGGCAAAACCTATGATGAATTTTCCGATGAATACCGCGCCTACAGCGCATCCGTAAAAGAGGAGATCAAGGCATATTCCGTGCTTCAGAAGGATAAACGTCCGGCGCGTCTCAAGTCCGACGCGATGGAAGAATACCGCAAAGGACGCCGGGAATATGAAGACGGACTTGCGGAGTACTACAGACAGATCGGCGATGCCGAAGAAAAAATCCGGAAAGCGGAACAGGAACTCGCCGGCGGATGGAAGGAAGTCCGCGACGGGCAGACCACACTTTCAAAAGCCCAGGCGGAACTGGAGCGTGCACGGGAAGATGCTGAAGCGGAAATCAATGCAGGAAAGGAAAAACTTGCGGACGGATACCGCCGGCTTGCGGAAGGAAAAGCGGAGCTGGAGGAAAAGGAAGAAGAATACACAGCATTGCGTACAATGCTTTCCGAAGCACTGAAACGGCTGAATCAGCCGCTGATTTCCGAGTCCATGACGCTTCTTGAAGCACTGGACTATCTTTCCGGAGAACAGCGGACCAAAGCCATCGAGATTATTGACACGCTTGGAATCGACACTTCTGCGGTTACGGTCGGCGATGTGCTTTCCTGGCTGCGGGAATATGTAAATCCGACTTCGATTGCGGCGATGGATCAGCTGATCGAAGAAGCAATGATGGAGCGGGAAACAGTCAGAAAGATCATTGAAGACCAGGAAGTCCCGTTTGTGCCCGAGGCATCAGAAACAGCGGAATCCGATACGGATCCGCTGCCGGATTCTGCCGGAAATGATAAGGCAGGCAGTACGGAGGAACTCACACCGGAAGATTCAGCACCGGTCATAGCGGCGGAAGATCCCGCTTCCGATGAAACACTGCCCGAGGAGAGCGTCAGGCAGCTGCCGCCGGAGGACACAGAACCTTCCGTTTCTGCAGAGGAACCTGACAATTCGGGAAAAAACTTCAGGGAAGATGAAATCGCTGCGGAAGATCCGGCAGAGGATGTTTCAAAAGAGGATCCCGTGCCCGAAATAACCGAACCGGAAGAAAACGAAAGTCCGTTACCGGAACCTTCAGCGCCTTCGGCTGAGGAAGAAAACAGGGAGGACAGCGGGTCCGAAGAGATCCTTCCGGATGATTCCGGAATGATATCGGCGGGCGAAGATACGGTCATTGAGGCTGTTCCGGAAGCGGAAACAATCAATGAAACACCACCAGCCGTCACGGAAGAGCAGCCTGTGTCCGAAGAAGTCCTGCCGGAGGAAGAAGCTGCGGATCTTCAGGACATAAAAGAAGTACTCCCTCCGGAAGAACCGGCGTCGGAAGTGACTGAATCCGAGGAGACAGAGAACGGTGTTCCGGAGGCCGGTACGGAACCGGTTTTGCAGTGCGCGGTAATCGATGAAGAGATCAGGCCGGTCCTGCTTGGAACCGGAGATGATACCGGCGAGCATGTGCCTTCGGCAGAGCGGATTGTCACGGAACGTCGGGAAGCACCGAAGACGATCGGGGAACTGGCCTCCATCCTGCAGGAGGAAAATGCATCCTTCAGCTTTCTGATCCCGCTGATTGCGGATCCGGATATGGAACTCGAACAGGCGGTCAAACTTCTTCATGAATATGCAGACCGGATCCTGGACGCAGAGACGATGCTTGACAGGGCAATGCATGAACCGCTTCCGGATGAACTTACACTCGGAGAGCTTTCCGCATTTTCCGATGAAGTATCACAGCTGAAAGAACAGCTGGACCTTGCCGATGAAACCACACTGGGAGAAGTGCGCGCACTGCTCAGAAAGAATATTGCGGATATTGACAACGGCCTTGCGGAAGGCCGAAAGGCGATTGCGGATGCCGAAGCGGAGCTGCAGCGCGGAGAGGAAGAACTGGCCCGGGGCCTTGCGGAGCTTGAACAGGGACTGCGGGAGGGACAGGAAGAGATCAATGCCGGATGGAAGAAGATCTCGGAAAGCATTGCGCTGCTTGCGGACGGACGCAGACAGCTGAATTCCTCCCTTCAGACATTTGAAACGGAAAAGGCTGAGGGAAAACAGAAACTGGATGATGCTGAAGCCGAACTGGAACAGGGCCTTGCGGATATTGAGGCCATGCCGGAGGCGGAATGGACCGTACTGGACCGTTCCCAGCATTATTCGTCCGAAACTTACCGCGGAACGATCAACCAGATGGCTGCGATCGCGCGGATCTTCCCGGCATTCTTTATCGCAGTGGCGGCGCTTGTCTGTCTTACGACCATGACGCGGCTGGTGAATGAAGAGCGCGGACAGATCGGAATTCTGCGGGCACTCGGATACCGTCCCGCCCAGTGTTCGTTTGTGTATCTTTCCTATGCGGCGCTTGCCGGCATATTCGGCTGTGCGCTCGGAACGGCAGTGGGACTTGCGACCTTTCCGATCATCATTTACAACACCTGGCGGATGCTTTATATACTGCCGAAAATGCAGATGGAGATACCGTGGGGGCTGATTCTTGCGGCGTCAGCCGTATTTGTGCTGATGATGATGGCCGTGACGGAATATGTTCTGCATGATGATATGAAGGAAGTTCCTTCCGTGATCATGCGTCCCAAGGCACCGCGGGTCGGAAAGGATATTCTGCTTGAGAATGTCGGTGTGATCTGGAACCGCATCTCCTTCTCGTGGAAAGTGACGATCCGCAATCTTGCAAGATACAAGCGGCGGATGGCAATGACGGTGCTTGGTGTCGGAGGATGCACGGCGCTGCTTGTCACAGGGTTTGGAATCGCGGATTCCATAAACAATATCGTGAACATTCAGTTCAATGAAATCTCGCTGTTCGATGCCCGCGTGCATCTCGATCTTACGCAGGAACTGCCGCCTGATCCGGAACGGGTGAAAGCGAAACTGCTTGCGATGGACACCACGGATTCAGTGGTTCCGGCCGCAGAATACAGCGGCATTGTCAGCCCGGACGGGGAAACGGAGGAAGTGGCAACCGTTGAAGTGTTCAAGGATGCGGCGACACTTGCTGAAGTATACAATCTGCGGGAGCGGGTCGGCCATGAACCGATCTCTGTACAGGAAGGAAGTGTCATCATCAGCGAGAAGATGGCGGAAAATCTTTCGCTGTCTGCCGGCGATGAGATCTTCCTGGAAAGCCGTGACGGGGAAAGGAAACCGGTGACGGTCAGCGGAATCACAGAAATGTATGTATATCATTATGTCATGATGACGGAAAGCACATACCGGAAGCTCTATCAGGCAAAGCCGGAGATCAATACGCTGTTTCTTCGTCTGAAGGAAGGTGCTGAAGCGGGTGAGGAGATTAAAGCCGCCACTGCCGCAATTGAAGGGGTGGACTCTGTTGATTTCGTGGATTTTGTGATCCGCAATTTTGAGACGATGATTCAGGGCATTGACGGTGTGGTTCTCGTCCTTGTGGCGGCATCCATGGGACTTGCATTCGTGGTGCTCGGCAATCTTACCAATGTGAATATTTCCGAACGGATGCGGGAGATTGCCACGCTCAAGGTGCTTGGCTTCCGGCGCCGGGAAGTGCAGAACTATATCTATCATGAGAACAACATCATGGTCGCCATGGGCGCACTGATCGGTCTGCCTGCAGGCAGGCAGCTTTCCGGCTATATCATGCGGGAAGTCGAGCTGACAAATGTCATGTTCGGAAGAGGGGTTGAGCCGATGACGTATGTGTATGCATTTGCCCTGACAATGCTGTTTGGAACGGCAGTGAATCTTGTCATGCGCAGGAAACTGAATGCAGTGAAAATGGTGGAATCGCTGAAGAGCGTGGAATAACGGAACGGGAGGCAAAAATGAAAACCAGCAGTAGAGTGAAGATCAGACACTCCCCGATTGCATCAAAAGATCGAATCAATCATAATTATGTTAGAAACAGGATTCACAGGAGGATGAAGATAATGAAGGAATTCAAAGTTTACCGCTGCAACAAATGCAAGAAGATGCATATTGAAGTACAGGGAAGCCCGTGTCCGACAATGTGCTGCGGCGAGGAGATGGTTCTCCTCAAGGCAAATACAACAGACGGTGCTGCAGAGAAGCATGTACCGGTTGTGACCGTTGACGGACAGAAAGTGACCGTAAATGTCGGTTCTGTCGATCATCCGATGCTTGAAGAGCACTACATTCAGTTTGTGGCGCTTGAGACAGCCGGCGGCATTCAGGTGAAGTACCTGAACCCTGGCGAAGCTCCGCATGCGGAATTCCTGACCGCTGAAAAACCTGTCGCGGTTTATGAATACTGCAATCTTCACGGACTCTGGAAGACAGAACTCTGAGTACTGCATGGCATTCCGAATCTCTCCGGAATGCTTTTTTATTGCCTGTACAGGCGGTAATCCTTGTTTTATTGATAAATTCCTTATACAATGGGCAAGGTTAAATTTTGAAAGAGGATATAGTTTTTAGGTTTAGAAGATGGAAAAGTTTAAGAAGAGTTGGAATTTCCATGGCCGCACAATTACCGTTGA
>CAMOOA010000039.1 GCA_946621045.1 uncultured Erysipelotrichaceae bacterium | reverse complement strand
TCTCCTCGGGACACACATGGACATGGTCGTCCGTTTCCAGGGCGGAAACAATGCGGGACATACCGTTGTCGTCAACGGCAAGACAGTGATTCTTCATCTGCTTCCTTCCGGAATTCTCAACAAGGACGCTCTTTGCGTGATCGGTCCGGGCGTTGTCGTCAACCCGTTTGTACTTTTTGAAGAAATCGACAAACTTCAGGCACAGGGATTTGACTGTTCCAATGTCCGTGTCAGCGACCGTGCGCATCTTCTCATGCCATATCACAAATATATTGATGAACTCGAGGAAATCGATGCCGGCGCCGGAAAGATCGGCACCACAAAGAACGGTATCGGTCCCTGCTATGCGGACAAATACAACCGTATCGGCATGCGCGTATGCGACCTCAAGGACTGGGATGTGTTCCAGGAAAAACTGAAGGTCATCCTTGCCAAGAAAAACCGTCAGATCGTGAATCTCTACAACGGCAAACCGTTTGATTATGAAGAGATGCTCGCACAGTTTGAAGCGATCCGTCCGCGTCTTATGCCGATGATCATTGACGCAGTCGACAAGGTCAACAAGGCGCTCGATGCCGGAAAGAATGTGCTGTTTGAAGGTGCCCAGGCAAACATGCTTGATATCAACTACGGAACCTATCCGTATGTTACATCTTCCTCTCCGACCGCCGCAGGTGTCTGCGAAGGCGCCGGTGTCAGCCCGAAGAAACTGGACCGTATCATCGGAATTGCCAAGGCATACAGCACCCGTGTTGGTGAAGGACCGTTTGTGACGGAACTGAATGACGAAATCGGCGAAAAGCTCCGGAAGACCGGCAACGAATACGGCGCTACTACCGGACGTCCCCGCCGCTGCGGCTGGCTCGACCTTCCGGTCGTAAAGCAGGCCGTTACGATCAACGGCATGACGGACCTCGCGATCACCAAGATCGATATTCTCAGCGGCTATGATACCCTTCCGGTCTGTGTAGGATACAGGATCGGCGATACCGTATATGACACGGTTCCTGCGCTGATCTCCGACATTGAAAAAGCAGTCCCGGTCTATAAGGAATTCCCCGGCTGGAAAGAAGACATCTCCCACTGCAGAACCTATGAAGAGCTTCCGCAGGAATGCCGTGATTATGTCGAATTCATTCAGGAATACTGCGGCGTACAGATCTGTCTGGTATCCGTCGGTCCGGACCGTCAGAGCAATATCATTCTGAATCCGCTGATCTGAATTCATCACCATTACTAAAGAGGCCGGTTCACTTGAACCGACCCCTTTTTAATGACTTCAAATTTCTGAATCAGAGAATCTCTTCCATGACATATTCCATCTTTGACAGGCCGACAGACTCATAAAAGGCTATCGCAGACGGATTGCAGGTCCATACATTCAGCGTGATATGGTAAGCACCGATCGATAATGCATAGTCCTTTACCGCATCATAGATCTGTCTTCCGCAGCCGGAATGACGCGCGTTCTGATCCACACAGAGATCATCGATAAATACGGTGATGATATCCGTCATATTGGAAGAGTGCAGACGGTGCTGGACAATACACATCGCATATCCGATTACATTGTCGTTTTCGTCGGTATCCACAAATACCGGCGTGTCTTCACAGCGGATCATCTCCCGCAGTTCCTCATCGCTGTATTTTGTTGTATTTGGAATGAAGATATCCGGTCTTCCTTCCGCATGGATATTCAGTACCTGAAGAAGCAGTTCCTTCAGCCGCGGAATATCCCTGTCCTTCGCACGTCTTACACTCATATTTCCTGTCTCCGTTATTATCTTTGCAAAGTATATAATGGAACGTATAAGAAAGGTAACATATTGCACGAATGTTTTCCGATAATCTGATTGAGATCTGTGCCGGAAGCGCAGAAGATGTTATGACCGCGTGCCGGTTTCCGATTGACAGAATTGAACTGAACAGTGCACTGGAACTCGGCGGACTGACTCCGTCCCTCTCTGTTCTCCGTTTTGCGAAACAGCATACACCGCTTCCCGTCATGTGCATGATACGACCGCGGGCTGCCGGTTTTATCTACAGTGAAACCGAATTTGAAATCATGCGCAGCGATGCGGAGCTGATGCTGGAGAACGGCGCAGACGGAATTGTGTTTGGATTTCTGAATCCGGATCATACCGTTGATGAAAAACGCACTGCTGTACTTGCCGAACTGGCACATGCACGCGGATGCCAGGCTGTGTTTCACCGTGCATTTGATCAGACTGCCGATCCCTTCGCTGCGGCGGAAGCACTGATCCGATGCGGTATTGACCGTGTGCTTACCAGCGGCCAGAAAGATACTGCGCCCGAGGGCGCGCCGCTGATTGCGGAACTGATCCTGCGCTATGAGCCTTCCCTTTCGATCCTGCCGGGGGCAGGCATCAATGCGGACACGATTCTCGCCGTAAAACAGGAAACGGGTTCGCGGCAGTTTCATATGACTGCCAAATCGCTGCGGAATGACAGCGGAACCTGGCCTGCCGTTGATGCCAGAAACATCCAGGCGGTCATGAACGTTCTGCGCACATACGCCTCCGCATCCGGGCAGCCTGTGCTGACGCGTGAAGATGCGGAAATGCTGGAACAGGAACAGTACGAAACAACCCTGGCCGACTGAAAAGACGAAGTCACACAAACTCCGCCTTTTTCATTTATGTAAATTTCAGAGCAGTCCGACCCGATGATAGATCTCATCAATGCGGTGGGTATGATACGACGTATCAAAGCAGTCATCGATTTCTTCCGGTGTCAGAACAGCGGTAACTTCCGGCAGTCCTTCCATCAGCTTGCGGAAATCCATGTTGTTTTCCCATGCTTTAATCGCCTGCGGCTGAACCGTATCATAAGCCTGTTCGCGGCTCCATCCCTTTTCAACCAGCTTCAGCATGAAGCGCTGGCTGAAGATGACACCGTTTGTCTTCCAGATATTTGCCTTCATATTCTCCGGGAAGACGGTGAGATCATTCAGAATCTTTCCGAAGCGGTTCAGCATGTAGTCAAGCAATGCGGTCGCATCCGGTGCGATGATACGCTCTGCGCTGGAGTGTGAAATATCACGCTCATGCCACAGCGGAACATCTTCGAACGCTGTCACCATATAACCGCGCAGCACTCTCGAACATCCGCAGATGTTTTCCGAGCCGATCGGATTGCGCTTGTGCGGCATTGCGCTGCTTCCCTTCTGTCCCTTGCGGAAACGTTCTTCCACTTCACGCACTTCCGTTCTCTGCAGATGACGGATCTCCATTGCCATCTGTTCCAGCGAGGATCCGATCAGCGCAAGAACACTGAAGTAATGCGCGTGTCTGTCACGCTGAAGAATCTGGGTGGAAATATTCGCACTTTCGATGCCGAGATGTTCACATACATAATCCTGCACAAATGGCGGAATGTTCGCAAACGTACCGACAGCGCCGGAAATCTTTCCGCATTCCACATCTTTTCTTGCGGCGTGGAAGCGTTCCAGGTTGCGCTTCATCTCTTCATACCAGAGGGCAAATTTCATGCCGAATGTCGTGATCTCCGCATGCACGCCGTGCGTACGTCCCATCATGACGGTATCTTTATATTTCAGTGCGTTGTTTTTGAGAATCTCCATGAATGCAAGGATATCCTCTTCAAGAATCTCATTTGCCTTGCGGAAGCGGTACCCGTATGCGGTGTCCACTACATCCGTACTGGTGACGCCGTAATGAATCCATTTCTTTTCTTCGCCGAGTGACTCGCTGACACAGCGGGTAAATGCCACAACATCGTGATGTGTCGTTTCTTCGATCTCAAGAATACGGTCGGTTGTAAAAGCTGCCTTATCGCGGATCAGGCGGACATCTTCTTCCGGAATCAGGCCGAGTTTTGACCATGCCTCATCAATCAGAATCTCTACTTCGAGCCATGCCTGAAACTTGGCGTCCTCACTCCATAAATCCCTCATCGGCTTGCGTGAATAACGATCAATCATAATCCGGTTCTCCTAACGAATCCACATTGTATCATATGGTTCCTGAAATGAAACAGTAATATTAATCCGCATGGTTATGCGGAAATCCGCCTTATCTGCATGTCTGTGCATAGAAAGGGGCACAAAAATCTGTTTGAAAGGCAACATTCTGTCATGGTAGGATGAACAGGCAGTACCAGATGTTGGAATTCCAACATCATGAAATGAGGACACATGACCGATTATCTCAAAACGATTCACAAATCCAAACTGTTCCGCAAAGTGCCGGAAACAGAGCTTGAACCCCTTCTTGAACAGCTGGATTCGCAGCTGAAATTTTACCGTGCCGGTCAGACTGCCGTTGCGGCGGGACGCCGTGTGCGCCGTGTCGGACTGATTCTGGAAGGCACCATAAACATGTATGAATATGATTTCTGGGGACGGGAACATCATATCGATACCCTGAAAAGCGGAATGCTGATGCTGGAGAACAATGCTGTCAGCGGTACCGTGACAATTCACAATTACACTGCGACCGAATCTTCCGTCATTCTGTGGTTCAATATTCGCGAAATTCTCCGTCTCGATGAAACGCATACCAGCAATACCATTCTGATTCAGAGTTTTACCAAAGAGCTTGCGCGCAAGAACCTGCAGTTATATACCCGGCTTTCGGATATGGACCGTATGACCACAAAAGAAAAACTTCTTTCGTTTCTCTCGAAAGAAGCTCTTCGTCATAACAGTGATGAATTTGATATTCCGTTTGACCGCAAACAGCTTGCAGAATATCTTTCCGTCGAGCGTTCCGCAATGAGCGCAGAACTCTCCGCCCTTGCAAAAGCCGGTTATCTGGAAACCCGGCGGAACCATTTCAAACTTCTCAGACCGTCACTTGGAAGCGAGGACTGATTCCGCAATCTTTCTTGCGTTTTCAATATCGTTGGCAACGATCAGGACCACCTTGTCTCCGGCCTCCTGCACAATTGCATTGTCGATTTTGAACACTTCGTCCGGATAGTAATTCTGCATCTGTTCCTTCGCAGTCGCAAGATAGGTATCTATTTTTGCCTTTACCGCTGCAGTATCATCCGACTGGAATACGGCAACAATATCCGCACTCTTGTCGTTGGCAATATAAACGGCACTGTCTTTCAGGGTTCCTTCTTCAAAGAAGAAGAGCCCTTTTATAATACGGTCTTCCACCTTGTCCATCTTGTCGCTGAGATTCAGCTGCGAAACGATGGATTCCGCTTGCGCAGAAGCAGTCTGACCGCCGGATGTGGATGATCCGCATCCAACCAGAAGCAGAACACACAGAATACTACTCACAAACTTCTTTAACATAAACACTCCTCCTTACCACATGTGTTTTGATATATTCCTCGAGGGCACGTGTGCCGGTCGGACCGAAATGAAGTCCGTCCCCCACATACTCATCCCGAATCAGTCCTTCTTCATCCGTCATTCCGTTGTCGAGATCAAGGTAATACATATAATTCTGACGCGCCAGATCCGCCAGTCTTGTATTTACCCAGTTCAGATGCTCGCTGAGGGCAGGCTCCGGCAGTCCGGAAATACTGCGCGGATGATACGTCGACATGATATAGATATCGGAATCCGGGTTGTTTTCCCGCAGCATCGTCAGAATGCTCTGGTACTGCTCATATGCCCAGCTGTCAAAATAGGATTCCGAATTGCGGATCTCATTGATTCCGAAAAGCAGATAAATATTGTTTTTATCTGTCGTCGACAGCACATCCATCATTGTCGCATCATCGTCGTGATTGTCCAGCTTCATCGTATCAATCAGCCAGAGATTCAGGGATGTGACATATTCCACCTGCGCATTCTCGAGCGATCCCCAGAGATACATGGCGCCCATACGGGAATCTCCCGCCAGAAGCACATCATTGAAATAATCGGCTTCGATTTCTCCGCTCCACGGCACCGGCTGGGTATAGTCATAGAAGTCCAGCACACGGCATGCATACGGCGCAGGTTCTTCGAATCCTTCCGCATTCTCTTCCTTTTTTGAGTCAGCGCTTCCCCCGCATGCCGATAAGGCAGCGGCAGTCAGTACTGCAATCAGTCGTTTTCCCCTCATTGGTTGAACAGTTCTTCACTTTCTTCTTCATTGCTGAAGCTCGGCAGTTCCGGAAGTTCCTTCAGACTCAGCAGTTTGAAGGAATTCATGAATTCCTCGGTCACCTCATACAGAATCGGCCGGCCTGCAGCTTCCGAGCGGCCGCTTTCCCTGATCAGATCCCGCGCCATGAGTTTCCGCAGCATCATATCTGCGCCGACTCCGCGGATCTCTTCAATTTCAACCCGTGTAATCGGCTGTTTGTAGGCAATGATCGCAAGGGTTTCGAGCGCTGCCTGTGAAAGCTGTGCGGTCTTTGTGATCTGAAACAGCCGTTTTGCATAATCAAACACGACTGCCTTAGAAAGGAATCGATACGTTCCGGCATAATTTGCGATCTCAATGCCGCGGTTGTCATCGGTATATTCTTCCATCAGTTCATCAAAGTACTCAGCCGCAAGTTCCGGAGTGATGTCCAGTGCCGTAGCTGCCTGTTCCGCAGTAACCCCTTCATCACCGGTAATAAACAACAGGCCTTCAAGGACCGCTTTTGCCTTTTTTGGATCCGGCGCATTTGCGGCTTCCAGGTGCGGCAGCTGGCCGTCAAGCAGCGAAAGCTGTTCCACCTGTTCTTCGTTAATCTCACGGCTGTTCTCATCAATCTCTTCCGGAAGTTCAGGTTCTTCCGATTCGGCGGATTCTGCAGCTTCGGCAGATTCCGCATTCTCAGCAGGTTCTTCCGGTTCAGCAGATTCTGCTGTCTCCGCTGATTCTGCATTCTCAGCCGGAGCTGAAGATTCAGAAGACTTATCAGATTCCGCTTCCCCATCGGCTTCAATAAAGTTTACATGCTGTTCCTGCGGTGCTTCGGTTTCAGGGGATTCCTCCGCCTCCTGAACCGCCGTCTCCGGCGATTCTGTCATATCGTTTTCGGGCTGTTCCGCCGGCTGTGCAAACACATCCGGGTTATTCAGTTCAAATTCTCTTTCGCTCATGCCATTCCCGTCCCTCTGGAAAACCAGATCACATCATTTTCATCCACGGTAAAGACCAGTGTATGCAGTCTTGCAAGATCGAGCACCGCAAGAAAGGTTGCGATAAACATCGGCATATCCGTGCAGTCATCGAGAAGACTCTCAAACCGGAATGTCTCCGGCAGCCGGTCGAGCTTCGCCCGGACTTCCAGTTCCCGATCCTCCATGGAGATTTCCCGATGGGTATACTTTGTCTCAATCGGTTTCTGAAGCTGAATCCGCATCAGAACTTTCCGCATCGCACGCATCAGATCATACGGGTTTCCTTCATAGTGCGAATCCTCCGGTTCCGTATTCGCCCATTCATCAATGATGCCTGACACCGGCTTGGAAAGCTGTTCCTGCCGCTCCTCATACATCCGTCCGAGCGAAGCGGAGATCTCCTTGAACTGCTGGTATTCCAGCAGCCTGCGGACGAGACGGTCCTTCGGATCTTCCTCGTAATCGTCTTCAAGTTCACTCTCGTCACGCGGAAGAAGCTTCCGTGACTTGTACTCAATCAGTTCCGCAAGCTCGACAAGGTATTCACTCGCAACTTCCAGATGCATTTCACTCATTGCATTCAGATATGCGACATACTGGTCCGTGAGTATATTTACATCAAGATCAAACAGATCAAGTTCCTTTTCCTTGATCAGATGAAGCATCAGATCAAGCGGTCCTTCAAACTGATCGATCGTTACTTTAAATTCATTCATATCCATTGGAAATTATACTAAAAATCAGTCTGTCGGGAAACGCCGAATCCCGCCGATTCCGACAAAAATCAGCCTGTCTTTCCGACAGGCTGAGAAACTGTGATTCAGTTTGCGACAATATTTACAATTTTATTCGGTACAACGATCACCTTGCGCACCGTTTTTCCTTCCAGAAACGGTTTCAGTCCCTCCTGCGCAAGCGCTGCTTCACGGACATCCGCTTCGGCCGCATCCTTGTCAAATTCAAACTTTGCGCGGACCTTGCCGTTGACCTGTACAACGATCGTGACATGTTCCATGACAAGCTTCGTCTCATCATAGGACGGCCATGCCTCGTAGGCGATCGTATCAGCGCCGGTGTAGGCCTGATAGATTTCTTCACACATATGCGGTGTAAACGGGCTCAGAACCTTGATGAAGTTGATGATCATATCCCGGTTCACCTTTTCCGCCTTATAGCAATCATTGATGAAGATCATCATCTGACTGATCGCGGTATTGAAGTTCAGAGTATCGATATCCTCAGTAACCTTCTTAATCGTGCAGTTATATACATAATCCAGCGCCGGTGTCGGTTCTTCGGTGATCTTCTCCGGCATTTCCATGCAGAGACGCCATACACGCTCGATCCACTTGCGGGAACCTTCAACGCCCTGTTCGCTCCACGGCTTGGATGCCTCGAGGGGTCCCATGAACATCTCATACAGACGCAGTGTATCCGCGCCGTACTGCTCGACGATCACATTCGGATCAACGATAAACTCCGGATAACGCTTGCCCATCTTGATGCCGTTGGCACCGAGGATCATGCCCTGATGGACGAGTTTCTTGAACGGTTCCTTGACCGGCACATATCCCTTGTCATACAGATAGTTGTTCCACATCCGGCTGTAAAGCAGATGTCCGACCGCATGTTCCGGACCGCCGACATACAGATCAACGGGCATCCAGTGCTTCAGGAGTTCCGGATCGGCAATTGCATTGTCATTGTGTGGATCGATATACCGCAGGAAGTACCAGGAGGAACCCGCGCTTCCCGGCATGGTGCTCGTTTCCCGCTTTCCTTTTCTGCCGTCCAGTTCCACATTGACCCAGCCGCTCGCCTTTTCCAGCGGAGAAGCACCGCTTGCGGATGGTTTGTAGTCATCAAGCTCCGGCAGGATCAGCGGCAGCTGATCAAGCGGAAGCGCAACCATTTCATCATTGTCGAAATGAACAATGGGAATCGGCTCGCCCCAGTAACGCTGCCGTGCAAAGATCCATTCCCGGATACGGTAGTTGATCTTTTTCTGGCCGAGACCTTTTTCTTCCAGCCATGCGGTCATGGCATTGATCGCATCTTCCTTGTTCATTCCGTTCAGGAAACCGCTGTTGATGTGGAGACCGTCTTCCACGTAAGCCTCTTCTTCCACATTTCCGCCTTCCAGGACGGGAATGATTTCAAGACCGAACTTCTTCGCAAAATCGTAGTCACGGGTATCATGCGCAGGAACAGCCATGATTGCGCCGGTTCCGTATGTCGCAAGGACATAGTCACTGATCCAGATCGGAATCTCCTTGCCGTTTACCGGGTTGATGGCATAGGCACCGGTGAAGACGCCGGTTTTGTCCTTATTGAGCTCTGTCCGCTCAAGATCGGATTTGGTGGAGCATTCCTTCACATAGGCATCCACAGCCGCCTTCTGTTCCGGTGTGGTGATCAGGTCAACCAGTTTGTGTTCCGGCGCAAGTACGCAGTAGGTGGCGCCGAACAGCGTGTCGCAGCGTGTGGTAAACACGGTAAATGATTCATCATGATCTTTCACCGCAAACTTCACATGTGCACCGATGGATTTTCCAATCCAGTTGCGCTGCATTTCCTTGGTGCTTTCCGGCCAGTCAATCTCGTCCAGACCTTCCAGCAGACGCTCGGCATACTTGACGATGTCGATGACCCACTGCTTCATGT
>CAMOOA010000038.1 GCA_946621045.1 uncultured Erysipelotrichaceae bacterium | reverse complement strand
GCCGTTAAGCCACGTTATGAACTTTTCAATAATGACCAACTTCCAAACTCAGGAGATTCTTGCGCTTTATAAAGAGGACTGAGGATCCCGGTTCCGCCCGCCGAGCGATAAGGCGTGCCAAATCGTGTCCATATATAGTAAAATAAACAGGATGAAATTCCGCCAGAATGAACGAACCCAGCGTACGGTGCGCTTTGCGATGAATACGCTGAATATTGCGGCACACGTCCTGTTTTTTTATGTAATCTGGATGCGTGTTTTCAATCCGCATGTCTATTATTTCCGCCTGGGATACATCATGTACTTTGCGGTATATGCGGTCTGTCTCACACTTCTGAACCATGTGTACGGCGGCTTCAATATCGGTTATGTGACAACGGGCGATCTCATCTTTTCCCAGATCATCTCCAGTTTCTTTTCGCTGTGTGTGATCTACGGCATGGTCACCATCGCCAGCAAGAAGCTTCTCCCGGTCGGGGAACTGGTCCTGCTGTTTTTTGCGGATATTCTGATCACGGTCATCCTGCAGTATTTCTTCAACCGGATCTATTACCGGATCTTCCCCGCCAAGAAGACCCTCATGATCTATGAGAAGGAAGACCAGTCGATCTATCAGCGCATCCTGAAGTATCAGTCGGACTCCTATGATATTCAGAAGACGGAATCCTACCGGGATTTCTCAGAACACATGGAGGAGCTCAAGGACTATGAATGCGCGGTCGGCGTCGGCCTGCAACCCGAACAGAAGGAAGAACTGGTGAAGTATGCCTACGGCGAGTCCAAGCGTCTGTATCTTCTGCCGGATATCTATGATGTCATTCTGAACGGCGGACGCAGTATATATCTCGTGGATACGCCGATGTTCAGCGTAAACAACTTCGGGCCGAGCCAGCTGGAGAAGATCGTCAAGCGCCTGTTTGACATCGTATTCTCACTGGTTCTGCTTGTGCTGACCAGCCCGATCCTGCTGGTCACGGCGCTTGCCGTGCACTTCCAGGACGGCGGACCGGTCTTCTATAAACAGACGCGTCTTACGCAGTACGGAAAGACCTTTGAGATCATCAAATTCCGTTCGATGCGCGTGGATGCGGAGAAGGTCGGCGGCGCCCAGCTGGCAAAGGATCATGATGAGCGCATCACGAAAGTCGGAAACTTCATCCGCGCCACACGCCTGGATGAGCTGCCCCAGCTGATCAATATCCTGAAAGGGGACATGTCCGTGGTCGGACCGCGTCCGGAACGTCCGGAGATCGCCGCAAAGATCGAGGCGAAGCTGCCGGAATTCCGCTACCGTCTGAAAGTGAAGGCGGGCCTGACCGGCTATGCGCAGGTATACGGAAAGTACAATACGAAGCTCAAGGACAAACTGCTGTTTGACCTGATCTATATCGAGAATTATTCGATGCTGATGGACATCCGCATCATGTTTCTGACCTTCAAGATTATCTTCAAGAAGGAAAGCACGGAAGGCGTGACGGATGATGAATTCAGCGTCTGAAAAACAAAGGATATGAATATGGAAAAAAAGATACTGGTTACCCGGTCTTCAATGCCGGAATATGAGGAATATATCGATGAGATCCGGGAGATATGGGATACCCGGTGGCTCTCCAACATGGGCGTCAAGCATCAGACCCTGATTCAGAAGCTGAAGGAATACCTCGGCGTGGAGGAACTTGATCTTCTGACGAACGGACATATGGCGCTTGAACTGTCGCTGAAGGCGATGAATCTGACCGGTGAGGTCATCACCACACCGTTCACGTTTATTTCCACGACGCATGCGATCACCCGGAACGGACTGACCCCGGTATTCTGCGATATCGATCCGAAGACCTTTACGATGGATCCGTCAAAGATCGAAGCGCTGATCACCGAACGCACCAGCGCCATCATGCCGGTCCATGTCTACGGAAATGTATGCGACGTCGAGGCGATTGAAGCCATCGCAAAGAAGCATCATCTCAAGGTGCTGTATGACGCGGCGCATGTATTCGGCGTGAAGTACAAGGGAAAGGGCATCGGCACATGGGGCGACGGCGCCTGCTTCAGTTTTCATGCGACCAAGGTGTTCCATACGATTGAGGGCGGCGCGGCGATTCTGCACGATCCGGAAGCGGCGGCGCGTCTTGGCAGGCTGAAGGATTTCGGCATCGTGGATGAAAATACGATCGATGAAGTCGGACCCAACGCAAAGATGAATGAGTTCTGCGCAGCGATGGGCCTGTGCAATCTGCGCCATGTGGACGGCGAGATCGAAAAGCGCGGCAGAGCGGTAAAACAGTACCGCGCCCGTCTTTCCGGTGCTGACGGCATTCGCCTGAGTCCCGTGCAGGCGGATGTGACGCCAAACTATGCCTACTTCCCGGTGCTGTTTGATCCGGAAGTATTCGGCGCGGACCGCGACCGTGTTGCGGAAGTACTCAAGGAACACAATATTTTTGCGCGGAAGTATTTCTATCCGTGCGTAAATGCATGCGGCTGTTACAGCGACCGCTACAATGCGGAAGATACGCCCGTTGCGCTGGAATGCAGTAAGCGCGTGCTGTGCCTGCCGCTGTTTGCGGACCTTGCCTGTGAAGACGTGGACCGGATCTGCGATGTGATCCTGTCCCTGCGGAAATAAATCATGTATGTTCTTCTGATCTATCTGTTCCTTGCGGCGGCGGTGCTGTTTGAACTGATGTTTCCGGGGCGCCGCAGCGCAAAACGCGAATGGATCCTCTATGCGCTGATCGCCGGATTCTTTCTGATCCGGTTTTCGCTCGGCCAGGATACCGAATCCTACTACTGGATCTTCACGCATGTGACAAATCCGGTTCAGGATGCGATCACTTCGCACATGATGCGGAATATCACGTTTACGGCGTTCAGCTTTGTCATAAAGCTGCTCTTCCGGGAATACCGCTGGTTCGTGCTCTGCTCGAATCTGCTGATCCTCGGCGTGTGCACATGGGTCACCGCAAAGCACAGTCCGTATCCGCTGCTCAGCCTGATGCTGTTTACGGGAAGCGGAGTTCTTGAAGTCTATTACGGAAGCGGGCTCCGGCAGGGAATGGCCATGGCGCTGTTTCTGTTTGCCTATTACCGCTTTCTGCCGAAGAAGCAGTATCTGTGGTATGAACTGTTCGTTCTTCTTGCGATCGGCTGCCAGGAGGCGGCTGTCATTGCACTGCCGGTCCCGCTTCTGATGAAGCTGAAGGGACCGTTCCGGAACCATCCGGTCCGCACGGCGCTGGCAATGCTGGGGGCGGGTGTCCTGTTTGTGGCAGTCACCTACAACGGCGCGGTTGCGGTGGAACATTTCTTTATTGACCGGTACGGCTTTGCGCCGTCATGGACGCATGTGCTTGCCTACTTCCATGACCGGGAATTCAGTATCGTGGGCATTGCCATGGAAACGGTATTTGTGATCGGCATCATGGTGCTCTATCTTGCCGGTGAGTCAGAGAAGGATGACGCATTTCTTCCGTTTGAGATGCTTACCTTCATCTGCAGCGTTGCGGCATATTATGCCATGTCCATGTATCCGCTGATGTCCCGGTGTTCGGATCTGATTCAGATCATCATGCTGGGACTGGTGCCGAAGCTGTTCTTCCGGCTCAGAACGCGTCCGCTCAAGGCTGCGGCCTGGCTCGGCGTTGTCATGCTCAACGGGGTGCTGCTGTTTGTCGACCTGCGCGAGAAATGCCGGCATCTTACGGATGAGGCGGGAAATCCCGTTACGGTGGAGACCTATCCGTATATCACGGTCTTCGACAGAGAACACGTGGAAGCCGCGCTTGTATTTCCGGAGTAGTTAATGCATGCATTTTCCGCAGTCCGTCAATGGGTGTTACAATACAGTCGGAAACGGAAGGTACAGGGAATGGCGGAAGAGACGAAACGTCCGGAAAAACACGGATACTGGATCCATACGCGGAAGGAAAATCCGCAGTCGGTCACTGGATACTTTATTCTGCCGGAATGCAAATGCAGCAGCTGCGGGTTTACGGTTTCCTGGGAGAGGGAGCGCTGTCCGCACTGCGGCGCAGTCATGGACGGCGAACATCAGTGAAACAAAAACCCCCGGATTGAATCCGGGAGTCAGTGTTGGAATTACAACAGCTGCGAAGGAATCTCAGAAGCGCGATACCGCTTCGAGAAGATCCTGCACGGCTGTTTTATTGTCCATGCAGTAATCAATGACGGAAGGCTTCTGTTCAATGATCAGCTCTTCCAGTCCCCGCAGGATATCCGTTCTGTCATAGCGGCAGACAATGGAATCCGTCTTCTTCATGATGCGGCAGGTCGGGCTTGTGGAGGTCGTCACCGCCAGAACATTCTTCTTCAGCATCGAGTACTCCAGCACCTTGCTGGGAAGGTAGGGCTGAATCTCCGTTTCCGGCATGATCGTGTCAAACAGCAGGACCGCATCCGCTTCCGCCATTCTGCGGAAGCCTTTTTCATAGGAGAACTTGTCATGGATGACAAAGTACGGCTCCAGCTTCAGCTTTCTGATCAGACGCCGGTCCGAAGCGCGAAATTCTCCGAACTGTTCGATCTGTACGGGGATGTCCGGATGAAGGTCCGCAAACTGACGCAGGGCATAAAGAAATTCCTCGATCAGACGCAGGCCGTAGATCCGTCCGAAGTGAGCCATCGTAAAGACACCGTCCTCCTTCGGGGAAGGGGCCGCTTCGGGATCGTTCCAGCCCGGGATATAGGAGAGCGGCACGATCACGCATTTCCTTCGCAGTTCTTTCTCGGAAATGTTATGGAAATACTTCATGTACTGTCCAATCATGAAATCCCGCTGCTCTTCGCAGATAAACAGCAGAAGGTCGGCCTGTTCAAAGGCATTTGCCTCATCCCTGTCCACGACATAGAAGTGGCAGTAGATATAGAAGCACTCCCGCTGAACCGGGTAATAGGACCGGATGGTCGCCCTGTCATACTTGTACGGGCTGTGATTGATCGGATCGGAAAAGCTTGCGATCCATTTCAGATCCGGATTCCGCTTCTTGAGCTCCACGCCGACCCGTGTCGTATAGCAGGGGAAGGAAGAGGTATAGAGCACTTCCTGGCCGTCATACATGGAAACGGCTTCCTCGATGTATTTGCGCATCGTGATCAGACACTTCACAAGATTAGGGTTGCGGATCGTAAAGGTCGCATCATTGTATTTGTAGCGGGAGGTGATGCGGAATTTCCGGAATTCCGGATCCTCTTCGAGTTTCTTCGCAAAAAGCGGATCGGTTTTCCCGCCGTCCAGGGCGCAGACGTCGTACTGAAACGGAAGGAGACGAAGCTGTTTGTAGACGAGCTGCGTCGTCACATCATTGTATGGAAGAAAGGTACCGGGTACCGCAAGACATCGTTTCATAAATACCTCCGAATCACTTCCCGGCGCGGGACGGCTTATCGCCGTCAGGTGCATTGTACCGGTACAGATAATATGCCGGTGTTTCCTGGCCCGTATAGTGTTCCTCTGCGACGAGCTCGTAGTTTTCGAAATCGTACTTGCGGTTGCGGGTCAGAATGAAGTCCGGGTGTTTTGTTTCAATATACCTGTCCTGACGGTACATGACTTCCTCCGCATTCATGTTTACGCGGACGAATTCCCGGCATTCCGGCACGATGCCGGAGACGGTATACAGGCCGGCGCCCTGGAAGCTGTATTCCAGCAGGGTCGGGTTTTCCGCTTCCTCAAGAATGGGAAGGAACCGGAACTGCGGATAGTCCTCCCGGCGGAACTTCAGCTCCGGACGGGCATAGATGAGACCGAACACCGCAAGGATCGCAAGCGATGCCGGCGCAATGGCCGACAGTCTTGGAAGGACGGGATACCGCTCCTCCGGGAAGGCATTAAGGATGGCGCATGCCGCAAACGGATACAGTACAACCAGCGGAAGCGGGTAATACAGGAAGAATGCATCTCCGAAATAGACGAAGAAGATCATGGTCAGATAGGTGACCGTGCCCCAGATCCGGATTTCCTTCTTCTGGAAATAGAGGGTGAACAGGGCGAGCACGGAAAGCCAGCACAGCATGCGGTTGTATTTCAGACCGCGGACGAGATTGTTGAGAATACGGATATGGATCGGCGTTGACGCAAGACCGTATCCGAAGATGTTGGCATAGAAATATACATAGAACAGATCGTTCAGGGCGTGATGCGCCGCAAAGTAAAGCAGAACGGGAACGGTCGGAATCAGAAAGCCGAGTCCGAGATACAGGATCGAGGAAAGGATCCTGCCTGCCTGCCGTTTCCTGATCATCCGCCACCAGGAATAACAGACGGTGCCGATGACAAGACCGAGCAGCGTATATTTGATCCAGAAGGTAAGACCGGTAAGCAGACCGATGATGACATATTCCCGGCGGGAGATCTCACTGGCGTCCGCAAGATGCTTCAGATAGATATACGCGGTGATGACCAGGAAGGGAAGACAGAGCTCCTCCGCGCTGTCGCCGAGCCAGAAACAGTTTGTAAAGACCGTTGCGGCCGCAATGAACGGCACTGCCAGGATACTGCGTTTTCCGCAGAAGAGATAGCAGGTCTTCCAGGAATAATACAGATACACTGCAAACGAGACAAGCTCAATGATCCACACGCCCGTAAACGTCCGGAAGGAGACTGCCGCCGCAAGCGTATGCAGGAAGTAGATGATCGGACCCTTGTGGTCCAGCAGATCGCGGTACGGCACCTTTCCGTACAGGACGGCTTTTCCGACCGTAAAGAAGATATTGGCGTCATCCCAGTCATTCAGCGGATACAGCGGGGATGATTTGGAGACGATCGTTACCGCAAGCACCGCTGAGAACAGAATCAGGATCATCTCCCTGCGGAACGCAGGCCGCGGGGCGACAAGGGACTGCGTTTTCTTGTCGCGGATCATCGCCGCAAGGTGAATGCTGTAGAGAAGAGACGGGAAGGCTCCGAAACAAAGACAGATGCCGAATACATCCGTAAATTCTCCGGGCGTCAGATGGAGTATTCCGGCAGCCTGGGCAAACAGTGCATAGTCGACCCAGTACTCCCGGAAAAGCAGAAACATGACGGTCAGTGCGAGAAAGCTGAACAGCACCTCCGTGATGGAAAAAAGAACATCCTTCAATGCGGCGTACTTTCGAAGCAGGATCATCACCGCCGCCGCAACCGCAAACAGCAGAAGGAAGGTCCTGATCGAAACCGGCGAAATCAGAAGGGAACTGCAGAGCAGGGACGTGTAGAACAGAAACGGATTGTGCACGAAGCGGAAAAACAGATCGGTCGGGGGCCGGTCGATGCCGAGGATCCAGTGGCGCACCCGGTTGCAGAGGCGGAACAGCACCAGATCATCGAGCACGATGATCATGATTACGCTGAACAGCAGGTTCAGGTACTTGCTGGAAGACCAGGGAATCAGGCTGGAATACTTGATGATGATATCATGCAGGATATAGAGCGAGAAGAAATGCCGGTGCAGTCGGGAAAGCCCGAACGGCTCCTGCTTTATGGCAAGCGCGCCTTCATTGCGTGAGAAGGCATAGATCAGAATGCTCATCACTACCAGCGCGATAAAGTGCTCATAGCGGAACAGGGTGTCGTGAAAATAATAGGGAATCACAAACTGCGCGGTAAATACAAGCACCAGGGACAGCACCTGAAGGATACCGGTCTGCCTGAGGGACAGCACACCTTCCGGTTCTTCGGCTTCCGCCGCGATAAGCATGCCGATGAGATAGTCGATCGTATGGATGTACGGGCAGTAATAGGTGAACCACTCGAAATACGGGCTCTTCATCGTGAATGCCGAAACCGCAAGGTGAAGCAGGATCAGCCCGGCGGCAGCGGTATAGCGCTTCTTCCGGCTTCGCGAGCGGGTGAAGCGGTACATCGGATAGCACAGCAGGAACTGAAAGAGCAGGGCGCGGAAGAACCAGCCGACATCGGCGGTCTTCAGAGGCACATACACATCCAGCATGGACAGGCTCCGGAAGAAATTGGTAAAGATATCCGAGAGCGAATAGGAGTGGATGCCGGCGTAGAAATAGACAAACAGCTGATAGATGATCAGCAGCACATAGCGCATGAAATACAGCACGAAATAGTGGATCGACTTGCGGAGCGCCAGCTTGATCGCTTCCTTCTGACCCTGCGGCTGATACCTGCGTATGGACCGGTACATGAAGAAACCGGACAGAATAAAAAAGAAGGTCACGCTGGAGCGTCCGAAATTCATGATCGTGCTGACGCTGTCGTAAGTGGGTTCGAGCAGATAGGTCAGATGCGTGAACATCACGCAGATCAGAAAATACAGACGGAACAGCTCAAACGACCAGATCGTGGATCCGGACTTCTTCGGTTTCACTTTATCCTGCGGTACAGTTTCCATTCGCCGTCCTCCGTTATCTGTTCATATTTTGTATAACTGCCGAGATCCTCACGGGTCACGACATAGTCCGTCCGTCCTTCTTCAAGACAGGCTGTCTGGGCAGCCGACGCCTCGTCGATCATGCAGTTGGTCATGCAGAAATGATATTCCGTCGGATACAGTTTCCCGGCGGTATAGAATCCCTGGTCGAAGGATGCATAGGTAAGCAGGGAAGCGTCTTCCGGAATCTCACGGGTGAGACGGTACTGGACGAAATCCTCCGGCGCATCGGGATGAGACAGTTTATGATACGGGACGGTGAGGGCAGCAAACAGCAGTGCAGTGCACACCGTCAGGGCAGGCGCATACCGGAACTGCGGTTCGTACGCTGCCGCAAATACGGCAAACAGCAGAAGGATGAAGCCGTAGTACGGAAACTTCATGCCGCCGCAGTAGACAAACCATGCGGTAAAAAACGCCGAGAGAACGGCAAGCACAAAGACCCGCCGGTGTGGGCGCTGTGCATAAAGCCGGATCAGCCCAAGGGCAATCACGAACCATACGATCGGGTTTGCCCGCACGGTATCCATTGTGCCGGTCAGCGCATAGTATCCCTGATAGAGGAAGTCGAGCCGGTTGGCATAGTTTGTCACATTGTCGAGGTAATAGACCTGAAACAGATCATCCAGCGCGCCGTTTGCGCCGAAGAAGACAAGGATCGGAACCGTAACGAGAAGCACGCCGCAGGCAACGCCGCCGACGGCAGTCATCAGACGCTTCATGGTTCTGTCTTTCAGCGCAAAGACAAGGAATGCCAGGAAAAGACCGATATAAAAACCAATCATATTGTATTTGATCCAGAACATGCCCGCGGAGGTGATGCCGATCAGAAGCGATTCCTTAAATGACGGCATCCGCCTTTCCAGCATGGCCTTCACACTGACAAGCAGGGAAAGGGAGAGAAGCGGAAGACAGAACTCTTCCGCAGTGCCGCCCGCAAACGACGGGGAATGATAGATCAGATACAGGACCGGCGGCAGAAGGAGACCCGATGCCTTCGGGTTCAGCAGCCGGAGAATGCGGAATGCGGTCAGCGCAAACAGCACCGCCGCGATGATCTCAATTACCCACACGCCGCGCAGATCCGCAGAGGAAATCAGCGCTGCGGCAGCGGTGATTGCATACATGAGGGGACCTTTGTGTTCAAACAGGTCGCGGTAGACAAGCCTGCCGCGCCAGAAGGATTTGCCCACAGAAAAAATAACATTGATATCGACCATGTCATTGAATCCGTAGAACGGAGAACACGCAGATACGGAAGAAATCAATACCGCCGCATATAAAGAAAGAAGTATGACAGTGACAGATGTTTTTCTGTTCATTGATTCCTCCTGATGAACTGCTATTATTTTATAGTTTAGTTTCTTCTTATACAATGTAAAGAAATCCGGCGGAAAGGAAGAACCGAAATTAGCACTCATTTTACACAAGTGCTAATTATCAGTTGACTATACCCGAGAAATCAATATAATAACCCTTGGATATTAGCAAACACTCTTTATGAGTGCTAAGCAACATTGGAGGTAAAACAGGATGTTAAAACCATTGCATGATTATGTAGTACTGGAAAAGGTCAAGGAAGAAGTCAA
>CAMOOA010000037.1 GCA_946621045.1 uncultured Erysipelotrichaceae bacterium | reverse complement strand
GTTACTTACGGTATCATGGAGGGGGAGTAAAACCACCGTATGATGAAAGTGCTGTATGACTCACAGACATTTACCGGACAGCGGTTCGGCGGAATATCCGAATATTTCAATACACTGATCACCTGTCACGACGCATCTTATGAACCGGTTGTTTCAGGCAGGGTATCGAATAATATCTATGTCCCGAATTTTGACTGTGCAATGAAGCCGTTTTTTCCGGACACAGAGTTCAGGGGAAAATTGAAGCTGATGAAGTTCATCAATCGAATGAACGATAAAGAGCACATCCGAAATGAATCGGAATATGATCTGTATCATCCGACTTACTATGAGGCAGTAACGTATCCCAAGAATAAACCGGTCGTAATCACAGCCCACGATTTTATTTCGGAACTGTTTCAACAGGGGGCAGCTGACTCAGAAATCACGGAATGCAAACGGGCGTCATTTAGCAGAGCGGACAAGATCATCTGTATTTCCGAAAACACCAGACAGGACCTGCTAAAACTGTTTCCGGAAGTCGATGCATCTAAAACAGAACTGGTTTATCATGCGCTTACCTGGGAGAGGAAAGACCCGCTGCCCGCTGAGAAACCGTATATCCTGTTTACCGGTGTGCGGAATGCATATAAGAACTTTCCGCGGTTCGCAAAGTCGGTCGCACCGTTACTGCAGAAGTATGACCTGGATCTTCTGTGCAGCGGACATGGATTCAATGAAGGGGAACTTCAGCTGTTTGATGAACTTGGAATCAAAGAGCACGTGCACCATAAGTTCGCAAAGAATAAAGAAGAGCTTCAGGACATGTACCGCAGTGCGCTGCTGTTTGTATTCCCGTCCTTGTATGAAGGTTTTGGCTTTCCGATTCTGGAAGCCTATGCCAGCGGATGCCCGATTGCCTTAAGCAATACTTCCTGCTTTCCGGAAATTGCGGGGGAGGCAGGCACTTACTTCGACCCGGAATCAGAAGATTCCATCCGCAGTACCGTGGAATTCCTCATTGATAGTGAAGACCTCAGGAGCCAAAAGCGAGAGAAAGGTTATGAGCGTTTAAAGGAATTTACAATTAACAAACTGATTACAAATACAGCGAATGTTTATAAAAAGGTGATTAATCGATAAAGGAATAAGGTGACCATGAGAAAACCATTAGTCTATCTGTATCAGGGAATACAGGGGAAAATAATAGCGCAGCACATTCGGAAGGATGGAAGTGAATACTATAAGCATCGTCTTACATCTTATAGCGGGAAACAGATTCTGAATGTTCCAGATACCAATCGCTGGATTAAAACATATATTAAGTCCGGTGAACCATTCATGGTCTGCAGATTTGGCGCAACAGAACTTGCGACAATCAAAACATTTGATTTTGAACTTAAAGACAAGTATGCGGCACAGATGGCGCGTGTTCATACCCTGTCCGGTCTCTTTCCGGAGACAGAAGAGGTTGGAAAACGATTTACTGACTTTATGATTCATCAGATTCCAAGTGCAGACCTGATTGCCATCTGGCCGCAGGCGTTTGAAGAGTATTATCTGAAACAATATGGAAGTGATTCCTTGAAATGCACATTTCTGGAATCACTTGAGCCATGGGAATATCCGGAAGATCCCTGGAGTTCAGCCCTGAAAGGGAAAAAGGTACTCGTTGTACATCCATTTATTGACAGTATTGAACAGCAGTATAAAAAGCGTGCTGAACTGTTTGAAGGGACCGATATTCTTCCGGAGTTTGAACTGCAGACGCTGCGCAGTGTACAGACTGCAGGAGGGGGTTCGGATGATCGCTTTTCGTCCTGGTTTGATGCTTATGAATGGATGAAGGATGAGATCCTTAAGCGGGATTTTGATATCGCGATTCTTGGCTGTGGTGCATATGGATTCCCGCTTGCGGCGGAGATAAAAAAATCAGGGAAACAGGCGATCCACTTCGGCGGGGTCACACAGATTCTGTTTGGCATTCTCGGAGCACGATGGGACAACAATGAGGCGATAAATCGCTTTATGAATGATTCGTGGGTCCGCCCGATGGATAAAGAAAAACCAAAGAACGCTTCGGCGGTAGAAAACAACTGTTATTGGTAAAGGGTGTGTGCGTTTGCTCATATCAGATTTTCAGTTGTTTCAGCAAAGTGAAAATGCTTTTTGGAATCATCACATGATATAACTGAATGAGGGGGTACATACAGCAATGACAAATACACCTGTATTAATACCTACACTGAATCGTTATGAACATCTGAAACGGTGCATAGAATCATTGAAAGAGAATCCGGAAGCTAAGGAAACAGAGTTGTTCATATCTGTCGATTTTCCCTCTTCAGAAGAGTATGTGGAAGGGTATGAAAAGGTGAAATCCTACGTTCCGACAATCACCGGTTTCCGGGACGTGCATCTGTATTATCAGGATCATAATATCGGACCGGGTCTGAACCAGTTCTTTCTGATGGATGAAATCAAAAAGTCATATGACTTCTGTGTCTATACCGATGATGATATTCAGTTTTCCAAAAACAGTCTGGCATTTCTGAACTGGGGACTGAATACGTTTAAAGACGACCCTTCGATTTATTCTGTGTGCTGCGGGGTTGATTATCCTCTTCCAATCAAAGGGGACTATGTAAAAAGTCATGCGTTCTGCCCGTTCGGGGTCGGTTACTGGTTTGACAAATGGCAGGCCTGCGCAGACTGGCTGACAGATGAAAACATCGAAACATTACTGCATTCCAGAGCGGATACAGATCATCTGTTTGATGTTTCCCAGAAAGCGTATTCCTATCTGATCGGAGACCTGCTCAGGGAAGTGCCGGATATGCGGGGACGCAATGACAATCCTACTTATATCGATATCTGGGAAGGAATATACTGCATTGTCAATGACAAGTACAATATTCTTCCTGCGGTTCCCAAAACCCGCAATCACGGCTTTGACGGGTCGGGTGTGCATGAGTTTGATGAAAACGCCATGAATCATCTCTTTGACGAAGGAACGGCATGGCCCGAAAACCCGGCACATAGTGCTGAAGATGACAGGATCGATGCGGAACAGTTCAAAGCATTCGCAAGACGCAGACTGAAAAAACAGATCAGAGACCGGTTCGCATTATATGCCTACCGGCATTTCAACAAGAAGCAGTTTGAGGCTGTGCGCCGGGTTCTGACAAGAAACGCAGAGAAAGAACACGCTGTCTATTACGGATGAAAACCGCAGCGGCGGTGGCTCTGTACGACGGATTTGTTTATAATAGCGTAGACAGTGAACTGCCGGTATCCCGGGATGGTTTTCCTGTGTTTTTGCGCAGGAATCCGGAGTGCAGTACTGTGACTGGTGAATCCGTATGGTTAATTCTTCTATTCAAACGGTGCCCGCCCGGCAGCTGATGTCGCCGCTGCGGTTTGACCTGATGGCAAAATACAAGTATGTCGAATTCCGTGAAAAGGGATATGACATGCAGTTTGCGCGTGACCTCTATGTCCGGCATATTGAGGCGTTTTCGGGCGGTTCCTTCCGGGAACCCGGCAGTGAAACCAAAACGTCCGCAGACGCATATCTGTCGGAGTTTGACGCGCTGATCGATTCCATTCGAACGAACGGATACGACGCTTCATCCGGAGCGGTTCCCGTAAACGAAAAAAATGTGATCGGCGACGGAGCCCATCGGGTTGCGGCATGCGCCTGGTTCGGACTGGATGTTCCCGTTGAACGGGATGATTTTGATATCTGCTATAATTACCGTTTTTTCAAGGACATGTATCTTTCGGAAGCGGATGCGGACTATATTGCGACTGCGTATCTCGAAGACTCCGGAAAGGATGCGCATGTGCTCTGCCTGTGGCCGTCTGCGTTCAGATATCCCGAAAAACTTGAACAGGCAAGAAGCCTGATCGATCCGGACCGCGTTGTTTATAAAAAGACAGTTCCGCTTACCTATACCGGCATGAAGAATTTCATGATTCAGACCTATGCGGATTTTGAGTGGGCGGGCACACCGGAAAACCACTTTAAGGGAATCTACGGGAAGCTGGATCCGTGCTATGCGGAAGGCTTTCCGGTGGAAGCGTATATCCTGCAGTGCTCGGATGAGGAGATTATCGATCTGAAATCCCGCATCCGCGATGTCATCGGCATTGCGAACCATTCCTGCCACAGCAGCGACAACCGCAGGGACGCGCTTCTGATGGCGCATCTGCTGTTCAATGAGAATTCGGTGAAGATGCTGAACGGGATGGATGTGTCTTCCTGCAGTGAACTGCTGTCCAATGTGCTGCGGTTTAAAAAGGAAGTATCTGACAGAGGAATCGATCCGTACTCCGTCATTATTGACTCTTCCTCCGTCATGGGTGTCTACGGCATCCGCCGGACGGAAGACCTGGATTATATTTCCTGGGACAATACGGACATCGGGTCATTTGACAATCATGAGGATTATCTTCCTTATTACGGTATTACACGTACCGATCTGCTTTATAACCCGGCGTATTATGCGTATCTGTTTGATGTGAAAATCATCACGCTGCAGCTTCTGAAACAGATGAAGACCGCCCGGGGAGAGCAGAAGGATCAGGAGGATGTTCTGCTCATCAATAACTATCTCAGCAGCAGGCGGGATGTAAAGATGGTGCTGAAGGGAGCGGGCATTCAGTTCAAACGGAAGTTGCGGAATGCAAAGACCGATATCCGTGATTATCTGGAAGACAATAACATTACCTTCTTCACAAAACTCTGGCATCTTCTGCGGGGAAAAGGATTCAGGGAATGAACGTAAAGGAATTTATCTATAAAGCAAAAGCATATCTTCGCCGGAAACTGATCCGCTCCAGAATCGGCAGACCGGGGTTTTATGATCTGTATCCGTCTTACCGGCACTGGAAGCGCGCCGGAAAAGCGGAAGGAGAGCGTGATTTTTATCTTGCGTCCCGTCCGAATCCGGGTGCGGGTATCGGGCATCAGATGGCCAACTGGCTTTCGGGATACAAGATGGCCTGTTATTACGGAGTGAAGTATGCGGTATATCCGTTTTCCTATCTGAACGCACCGTTTGAACCGAACGAATGGGATGCATTTCTCGGTCTGAACGAAGGGGAGACCCCGGCGGAATCGCTGTACCGGAAAGGATACCGGAAGGTGATCCTTCCAAAGATTGAGTTTTCGAACGCGGAAGAACGGGATCTTCTGAAAAACATTATTGATTCCTACACCGGAAAGGTGGTGTTCCTGCTGGAAATGGATCAGTTTGCGGACAGTGAACTGGAATCCCTGGATTACCTGCGGAAGAAATACTATGCGGCTCCCGCAAGGAAAAATGACAGGACGGACTATGATCCAGACTGTTTTAATGTCGCAGTTCATATCCGCAGGGGAGATATCGTACAGACCGATCCGAATCATCTGGATGACAACCTGACGATGCGCTGGATGGATACGGACTACTATATTGAGCAGACCGCAAAGTACGCGGCGCGGTTTGCGGAAGGCCGTCCGGTGCATCTCTATCTCTTTTCCCAGGCGGACAAAGAGGAACTGGCCGGATTTGAGCCGTACGGAACCGTGCATTACTGCAATCAGATGAGCGCTCTGGAGTCATTCCTGTACATGGTGAATGCGGATATGCTCATCATGAGCAGGAGCGGCATGTCCTATCAGGCCGCAAAGCTGAATCTGGACGGCATCATTATTTACCCGCAGGGATTCTGGCGGGAGCCGGTTGACAGTGAGAAGTGGATCCTGCCGGAGTAATGCGGCGGAATACTGAGGATATCTATGGAACTTGAAAAGACGAAAAATACGATCAACGGTTTTTTTGTGGGAACGGTGGCGCAGATCATCAATCTGCTTCTGCCGTTTCTGTTAAGAACGGTCATGATCTATTCCATCGGCATTGAGTATGCCGGTGTGAACAGCCTGTTTACTTCGATCATCAATGTGCTGAGCCTTGCCAATCTCGGGTTTTCCAGTGCGGTCATTTTCAGCATGTACAAACCGATCAAGGAGAATGATTATGATCAGCTCGGCAAGCTGCTGGGCTATTACCGCTATCTGTATTACATTGTCGGAACGGTGATTCTTGTATGCGGCCTTGCGGTCATGCCGTTTCTGAGACAGATCGTCACATCGGAGATCCCGGGAAACATGAATCTCTATTTCCTGTATTTCTGCTTTGTGTTCAATGCGTCGATTACCTATCTCTTCGGGGGCTACCGTTCTTCCGTGCTGTTTGCCTATCAGCGCAATGACATCTACAGCATCGTTTCGACCGTTGTAATCATTATCGGCTACACCCTGCAGATCTTCGCGCTGCTTTTATTCAAAAACTATTACGCCTATCTCTTTCTGATGATCGCAATCAACCTTGCGACAAACGTTGCGGCGGCCTATGCCGCAAAGCGCATGTTTCCGAAGGTGAACCCGCGCTCGGGTCTCGATGCGGAAAGCAAAAAGATGATCTTCAGCAAGGTCAAGGACCTTCTCTATCAGCGGATTGGAAATACCTTCTCCACCTCGCTCGACAGTATGGTGATCAGCCGGTATATCGGTCTTGCGGCGGTCGCAATCTACGGAAACTATTTCTATATCTTCAGCGCCGCAAACAGCTTCATGTCATCGTTCTTCAGTTCGCTTACCGCCGGTGTCGGAAACAAGATCCTGAATTCCTCCCGGGAAGAGAATATTGTGGTGTATCACCGTCTGACAACGATCAGCGGTCTTCTGGTGGCGTTCTGCTGTGCATGTCTTGCCTGTCTGTATCAGCCGTTTATGAAGCTGTGGATGGGAGAGTCGCTGATGTATCCGATGGATGTGGTCATATGCCTGGTGCTGTATTTCTTCGTGGCGGGCGCAAGAAGGATCGTCGGCACCTACAAGGATGCCCTGGGCTTATGGCATCCGGACCGCTGGAAATCGATCGTCGGGGCAGGAGTAAACCTCGTGCTGAACGTTGCGCTTGTAAAAACGATCGGTGTCTCCGGCGTTGTGATCTCCACGATCGTCAGCTATCTGTTTGTGGAAATGCCGTGGGAAACCCATGTTCTGTACAAACAGTATTTTGAGATCCCGGAAATTGATTTCTATCAGCGTCTGCTCAAGCAGTTTCTGACAACGGTGATCGTCTGTGCAGGCTCGTACGGACTGACCATGCTGGTACAGGTGGAGAATACCTTCCTGAATTTCCTGATCGCATTTGTGATCACGGTTCCCTCCGCACTGGCGATTCTCTGGCTGCTGTACCGTAAAAATGATGACTTCCGGTTCATGATGGAGCGCATCATGCAGTTCGCAAAACAAAAGCTGCACCGGGCATAAGCCGGCGCAGCCTGTCATAACGCCTTATTGTTCCGCAGGGATCGTCTGTTCCGCAAGCTGTTCCAATGTCCGGGTATCCGGATAGATGAAGGTGGTATACTGCTCTGTTTTATACGTATCCATTGCCTTTGCGACAAGCGGGGAGGAGGAATCGATCAGCGCAAGCTGATCTTCCCGGACCGTCAGGAAGACGGTTCCTTCGGGCCGCCTTGCGGCATGTTCTTTCGTCTCGAGCCAGTCCTGATGTTCGAGGGTCCACCACCGGTCACCCGGGATATTCCAGCAGTCGACTCTGGCATCCGTGAGTTCCCAGAAGACATCCGCCATCGGGGAATACCCGTTTGTATATCCGTTTTCCAGCAGCCAGTCAGCGGTCTGTATCAGATCCTGATTGGCATTGTTCTTTAAGGCCGCATCGAGATAAACGGTACAGAAGGACTGATACAGCAGGGATACGGAACAGAAGCCAAGGATTGCCTTTTTGAACAGGGACTGTTCCGTATGGCTCCGCGAGATTCCAAGGTCCAGCAGAACCACGGACGGAAGAAGCGAAGGAATCATATAGCGGGTGGAATGGAAGTCGGAAAGGATGCAGAAGACGGCATTGAACAGGATGCCCGCAGACACAAACAGAGTGAAATGAAGCTGGTTTTCACTCATTGCGCTGCGTTTGGCAATGCACTGGGCAAGGAAGAAGAGAAACAGGGCAATGAATACCAGCGCCGCAAGGGCGCCGATGCCTTTGACACTGATGGCATTGGCGGTGCCGGAATAGCCGAATATCTCGACAAAGGAATTCGCCAGAAACTGAAGGATCATGACCGGATCCATCTTAAGCAAAGGCATGCCGGTATAGGTATTGATAAAGGTAAAGAAACGGGACAGCACTTTCAGATTTACCGCCCATCCTGCAAGACAGGCAAGAAAGAACAGGAAGGAAACCTTCAGACCGCGGAAGGACTTTGAAGCGCGCACCCTGCCTGCAGTATCCGCATTCCGGTTTTCGAGATAAAAGAGGACGGCATTGGTAATAAAGAGCGGAAAGTATCCGATCAGCACCTGGCGCACCCCGCCGAGTCCCGCGCCGAATGCGGTGAGAATGCCGAGGGGAAGGATCCATTTCCTGCACTGCGGCTTTACGCACCCGTAATATTCTCCCAGCATGACCATCATCAATGCGATATGTGGGATATAATAACCTCCGTAAAGCACAAACTGCGTATATTCAGAACTGAACGGCAGGATGAATGCGATTACGGTCAGTACAGGAGACTTCAGGATTCTGGATGCCTTCAGGAAGTACTTCAGACAACCAAGCAGAACGATCCACATCAGAAGCAGGGAGATCGTTCTTGCGAGGTGCCAGTTTTCGGTAAAGAGAAAGCCGATCCGGTAAAAGATCTGGGTGTTCAGCACCCGCAGTTCCGTGGAGTAGATCCAGTTCGGACTGCACAGCAGCCGGTGCTCCTGATTCAGCACCTTTGCGAGCATCAGCTCGGCAGCGGTGTCGGAATCCGCAAATGCGGTTCCGTTCCGGTAAAAGGCTGCGGTATTGAGCAGGAGAATCATTACGGTCAGGAAAGGAAGACCGTAATGTAAGAGGGTATGGCTGAATCGCCTGTCTGAAGTTCTGTTCATAGGATGGATTCCCTTCTGGTGAGTGGTGACGGGCTAATTATAGCACCGGCATGCGGTTTGCGTGACGGAGAGGGAAGCAGGGACTGACAGCGCAGGATACGGGAGGTGTCATGGATCGGAGACAGGAGAAACAGGGTATGTGGATATTTCGGCTGAGCGGCGGACTGGGAAATCAGTTTTTCTCATTTGCGGCCGCATATCATATTTGCAGGGAGAAAAACCGGGTATTCGGACTGGATGTATCAACCCAGTGCGCAGACTGGTTTTTCCGTGACTTTGATCTTTCGCACTACGATATTCATTACGATAAAAAGATCTGTTACAGACTCGGGGATGACAGGATCGATCATCTGCTTCTGAATCATGTCTGCCGCAGGGCAGCGCTCGGTCTGTTTACACCCACCGTAAAGGAGCGCAAACGGCGCACCTATGACCCTGAAGTGTTTGATGTCCCGTACCGGAATGCCTACTTTGTCGGAGACTGGCAGTCCTATAAGTATTTTCAGGACTCGGAAGCGGATATCCGCAGGATGTTTGTTTATCAGGATGCCTTTTCAAAGGGCGCCGAAGCAATCAAGGAGAGGATCGCAGGAACGCCGCAGAGCGTCGGCGTGCATTTCCGCCGCGGCGACTATGTGAACCTGAATATCACCATCGACCCGAAGTACTACCATGATGCGATCGTCATGGCGGCGCAGAAACTGGATGATCCGGTCTTCTTCTGTTTCTCGGAAGATCTTGAATGGGTGAAGCAGAATGTTTCGGATCTTCCGTATCATTTTGAATTCATTGAATATGAATCCGATCAGAAGGGGCTTGAGGATTTTGAACTTCTGCGCTCCTGCCGTAATATCATCACATGCAATTCCACCTACAGCTGGTGGGCTGCCTGGCTCAATGAGGAAAAGGACAGGCTGGTCATCCATCCGGAGATGGAAAACTGGCAGGGGGATGACTTCTGGCCTGCAGAGTGGGAGAAGATCGTTCTGTAATTACAGTTCAAAGACAAAATGTGAAGACAATGGAAAACAAACGTATTCTTTATCTGGATGAGCTTCGGATTATCGCGATGATCGCGGTGATCGTGATTCATACCGCATCGCAGAACTGGCATGAATTCACGCCCGATACCATGGCGTGGAATGTCTTTAATCTGT
>CAMOOA010000036.1 GCA_946621045.1 uncultured Erysipelotrichaceae bacterium | reverse complement strand
CGATATTCTCGTGACGGTCCTTGCGGGCGCCCCTTGGATTCTTGGAATCATTCAGATGAATGACCTTCAGACGCGCAAGACCGAGAATACGGTCAAATTCATCCAGCAGAGCGTCGAAGTCTGTCACATCATATCCCGCATCATTCATATGACATGTATCGAGACAGATTCCGAACTGTTCGGGATGGTTCAGCCGGGAGAGAAGATCCGCAAGCTGTTCCAGGCGGAAACCGATCTCACTGCCTTTTCCGGCCATCGTTTCCAGACAGATCGTAACGCCCTCCGCAAGCTCATCCGCAATGGCATTGAACTGTGATGCGGCAGTTGCGATCCCTGTTTCAAGATCGGTCGTCGTAAAACTGCCCGGATGGAGAACCATATATGATGCGCCGATTGCGGCAGTCCGGCGTGTTTCCTCAATCAGAAACGTCCGGGCAAGATCCATCACTTCTTCTTTTACGGAATTGGCCGGATTGATGATGTACGGCGCATGAACGATGAGATGTTCCGGAAGAATGCCGGCTTCCTTCATACGGGCTCTCGCCGCATCGATTTTCAGTTCCTCCGTCGGTTTGCGTCGGGTATTCTGCGGCGCCCCGGTATAGAGCATCAGACAGTTTGCGCCGTACCCGAGCGCTTCTTCAACCGATCCGAGCACAAAGTCCGGCCCGCTCATGGAAACATGCGATCCGATGATCATCCCTTTTTCTCCTCACGGCTTTTTTCCTTGTAGCGCGCAAGCTTTTCTTCCTTGATTTTGGAACGGATAAACTCCCGTTTCTTTTTCCGGTGAATCTGTTCGATCTGGGCTGCGCGCTTTTTCTTATAGCCGGGTTTGACCTTGGTATTCTTTTTGGTCATGATCATTGCGATCTGTTTTTCGATCTCATCATCCTTCTTCAGACGCTTCTGTCCGTACGGATGCAGATCCTGCCAGCCGTCCCTGCGGTATCTGCGGTGTTCAAACCGCACACCGGATTTCATCAGAGAGCGGATGGCCTGATCATCCTCTTCCTTGTAAAGGGCATAACAGATGCCGGTGGAACCGGCACGGCCGGTACGGCCTGCCCTGTGAATGTAGAATTCCAGATCATCCGGAAATCCGCAGGAAATAACATGCGTTACCGTATCGAGATCAATTCCTCTTGCGGCAAGATCCGTTGCGACAACATAGGAATTGATACCAAGCGACAATTCCTTCATCGCCTGCTTGCGCCTGCGGCTTTCAAGATCACCGTGGAGTTCCGTTACCGGAAGTTTCATCGAACGCAGTTCTTCCGCAATCTCATGCGCCGTTTCCCGCGTATTCGCAAAGATCAGACATACATACGGCTGAAATCCGGGAAGGATCGAACGGATCACTTCCTGATAGGAATGGTGATAGCACGGCACAAGAACATGCGTGATATCAGGAGAAAATCTGCTTTCTTCAATACGGATCGTCTGCGGCTGATGCATGTATTTCCTGAGAAACGGTTTCAGCTGGTCCGGCATCGTTGCGGAGAATGCGGCCATCTGAAGATCTTCCGACATTCTTCCGGCAAATGCATCGATCTCATTGAGAAAACCGTATTCCAGCGTCATGTCCGCTTCATCCACGATCAGCACGCCTGCCTTGTCGATCCGGAGTGCTCCTTCATCCAGAAACAGGTCCTTGATGCGTCCCGGCGTACCGATGGCAATATGCGGCTGAGAAGTATTCAGCTGCCGCAGATCCTTCTCGCGGTCCTTTCCGCCGACATAAAGACGGATCCGCAGTCCGGGATCTACCTCTGCCATGCGCTTTGCCTTTTCAAAAATCTGAACCGCCAGTTCTCTGGTCGGAGCCGTGATCACCGCCTGGACATTGTTTTTCGATGAGTCCATCCGTTCACAGAGCGGAATCAGATACGCATGTGATTTGCCGGTGCCGGTTTTGGAAAGACCGATCACATCTTTTCCTTTCATCATTGCCGGAATGACCTCTTCCTGAATCGGGGTCGGTTCCCGGAACCCGTTGAGCTGGATAAACCGCATTGTTTTTTTACTCAGATTAAAATCCGTGAATTTTTTCATATAAATAGTTCCATTCTTCAAAATCATCCCAATTATAATGGATTTACAGCGGAGGTTCTATGGAGATTATCAAAGTTGTGCCCAGAGGGTACTGTCAGGGAGTGGTCCGGGCCATCCGGATCGCCCGGAAAACCGCGGAGACCTATCCCGGTCAGAAAATCAGCATGCTGGGAATGATCGTTCATAACCGATATGTCGTTGAAGCGTGCGAAAAGCTCGGCATCCGGTGTCTTGAATCTGCCGGGCTGACCCGTCTTGAGCTTCTTGATCAGATTGACGAAGGAATCGTTATTTTCACTGCGCACGGCGTCAGCGATGCCGTATTCGAAAAAGCGCGCGCCAAAGGACTGACGATCGTTGATGCGACCTGCCCGGATGTGGAGAAGACGCATCGTCTGATCCGCGAACACACCGCATCCGGAGATGTGCTCTACATCGGCAAGCCGAATCATCCGGAAGCCGAAGGCGCCCTCGGGATCAGTCCGCGTGTGCATCTGATTTCAGACATCCGTGATCTTGAACAGCTCGGTCCGCTGGAAAATATCATGATCACCAATCAGACGACGCTCTCCATGCTTGATACCGCGGATCTGATCGAAGCATGCCTGAAACGCTATCCCCACGCAAAGGCGAATCCGGAAATATGCACTGCCACAACGATGCGGCAGAAAGCCGTCATGGCCCTGCAGGATACCGATCTGCTCGTCGTGGTCGGCGACCCCCATTCCAACAATTCCAACCAGCTGCGCGAAATCGGAAAAAAAGCGGGTATTCCCGCTGCTCTTCTGATCGAAACCGCTGATGATCTGACGGAAGACATGATCCGTGACAGAAAGCGGATCGCGGTGACCTCCGGAAGTTCCACTCCGACCCCGCTTACGGACGCAGTCATTGCGACCCTTGAGCATTATGCCCGGACCGGGTCATTTGTCATTCAGAAACAGACTGCCCCGATTCTCTGAGGTCCTCAAGTTCTTCCGGCGTCAGTTCCCGGTATTCCCCCGGCGCAAGGGATTCATCCAGAAGAAGATTCTTCATCCGGATCCGCTTCAGACCGGTCACTTCATTGTCCAGTGCCGCCATCATCCGCTTTACCTGATGATACTTTCCTTCGGTCAGTGTAATCCGGCATGTATTGGGTCCCTCGATGATCATCTCCGCAGGAAGACACTGTTCTCCCCCGTCGATTGCAATTCCTTCTCTGATCCGCTGAACATCGGTTTCCTTCAGCGGATTTTTTACGTTCACCAGATATTCCTTCTCCACATGGTGCTTCGGAGAGAGAAGCTGATGTCCGAGCGGACCGTCATTCGTGATCAGAAGCAGCCCTTCCGTATCACGGTCAAGCCGTCCGACCGGATAGAGTCCGCGCACGCCGCAGTCGATCAGATCGATCACGGTCATCCGGCTGTCACTGACCGCACTCACAACTCCCTGCGGCTTGTTCAGCATGAAATAAACAAATTTTGAATACCGCACCGGTTCATCATCAACCGAGACGATATCGGTTTCCGGATCGATATGCAACGCAGGATTCCGGACAGCCGCGCCGTTAACCGCGATTCTTCCTTCCCGGCACGCTTTCCGGATCTCATTCCTGGTTCCGGTCCCCATGTCCGCAAGCATCTTGTCCAGCCGCATCAGGATGACCTCTTTCTGCGGTTAAGCTGTCCTTTGACCAGACGGCGGACAAATTCCCGCATGGAACTGATATGGAAGATCGCCTGCGGAAGCTTCATGAGGATGCTGACGTAGAAATAGACTCCGGCACCCAGGACGCCGTAAACCGCCATCTGAAGCAGTGCAATCAGACGGTTGTTTTCAACAATATTGAAGCCGACAAGCCGAAGCAGCACGAAGACGCCGTTCATGCACAGACAGCACAGCAGCATCTTCATAACCCGTATCGCGGTCAGGCTGTAGTTGACCTGATAGCGGTTGGAAATCTTCGCAAGACAGAGATAAATGATCGTCACCGAACAGAGAACGCTGGAAGTGATCGCACCGCTGTATCCGGTGAAACGGATCAGCGGATAGAATGTCACGCACTTGACGACAAAGCCGACAAACAGATAAAAGATGCTTGCCTTGCGGAAATGAAGCGTCATCATCATTGAACTGCAGATCGGTGTGATCGTTGTCGCAAGCGCAAGGAAACTTGACCAGCGCAGTGCGCTTTCTCCGTAATTCAGATTGGCGGCTCCGTACATCAGATAGTAAATCGGCCGCGCCAGCACAAGCATCGCAAAACAGATTGGCAGCGCGATATAGAATACGGTATCCAGACATTCCCGGACATTTTTCTGCAGTTCTTCCATATTGCGTTTTTCAAGCGCAATTGTCATATACGGCACAATACCGGCGGAAAAACCGATGCCGAGCACCTGCGGAATGGAAGTCAGCTTGTCGCACTGCATCTGAATGATGCCGTACAGCAGCTTGGCAGTCTCATATTTCATTCCGAGCGATGTCGTAAGAGAAATAAAGAAATGCGTATTGATCAGCGTCTGGGAATTTCCGAGGATGGAGACAACCAGATACGGAATGCCGAACGCGAACAGCTCCTTAAGAATCTGTGACTGGGAAGCACTGTCTGACTCCTGCTGGCGGGCAATTTTACGGATCAGGGAGTAATGCGGTTTGTCATAGTGCATGTAATACAGAATCGCAATTCCCGCACCGATGGATGTGGAAAGAACAGCCATATAAATCGCAAAGATCCGGTCAAGATGCAGAACATATACAACAAAGGCACCGAGACCAAGCAGCGCCGCAACACGGGTCATCTGTTCAATGACCTGGCTGTTGGCATAGACCCGAAGATCCTTGAGACCCTGATAAAAACTGCGGTAACTGTACAGGATCGGTACAAGGAACAGCGCCAGACTGAGAATGATGAATGAGATCCGCATCTGCTGAAGATCGATGGGAGTTGCCCCTTCGCCCAGCAGTGAAACGGACAGCGGACCGGACAGCGCAATGAATGCGATCATCATCACAAGGCCGCTTGCGCCGAGGATCAATGTGCTCAGACGGCGGACCAGAAGAACGGATTTATAATCGTTGCGGCTGGCAAACTTTGCAATCAGCGCCGCAATTGCATACGGCAGTCCGGCTGAACTGATCTGAAGCAGAATATTGTAGTAGTTATACGCGCCGGTATAAAACACCATATTGTTTTCCGTCGCGATTGCGGTGAACGGCACAACATAAAAAAGTCCGATTGCCTTCGACAAAAAGATTCCTGCCGAACTCGTCAGGGAGCCGATGATAAAAGACTGTTTGACCTGTTTCTGCTGGGATTCACTCATTCGGCAGTCCTTCTTCCGATTCCGTCAGCTCTGTTTCAGGCATCTGACGGCTGGCTGCGGTAAATCCCTCTTCGGTGATCGTAAAGGAAAGATATTCGCGGTGCGCATTTTCCTTATTCTTATCCCGCCATTCCACAAGCATCGTAATATCAACAGAATCTTCCGCTGTTTCCCCGGAAAGGACAAGACCCTTGACATAGCCGCGGTCTGTCCGCGCCTGGTACGGAATCAGGGAATAATCCTGCGACTCGAAAATACCGATGCTCGGCATCATCTTGGTGCCGCCTTCGAGCGGCGTGCCGTTTTCTATTGCGAGCAGCACAACGTCATACATCGCAATCTGGGCATCATCCAGAAAGATATAGTAACGATGGGATCCGTCCGCAAGTGTCGTCAGTTCCGCACTGATCTGATAATACAGAGAACCGGTCTGAAACTTGTCGTTGTCCTGAATTGATTTATAAAAGCCTTCATACGCCGCAAAATTCGCAGAATTTTCATTCCGCGCAAAGCAGCCTGCAAGCATAAATGCACACAATAATGAAGCCAGTAATTTCCGCATAAAGTACCTCATGGGGATTATAACATACGCGCGTAAAAAGAGCGGTCCGGACTTACCAGATTTCCGGACCGCTTACCCTTTCGTCAGTCAAATGTGACAACGATATAGTTTTTCTTTCCTTTGCGGAGGATGGAGAAGGAATGATCCACCGCATCTTCCTTTGTCAGCGCAAATGCGATATCAGCTGTCTTGACGCCGTTGACACTGATGCTGCCCTGCTGGATCAGCTTCCGCGCATCGCTCTTGGAGCGTGATACCCCTGCCTCCACAAGCGCATCGATCAGGGCAACGCCGTCCGCAACCGCAACCTTCTGCGCATCGGCAAGGCCTTCCCGCATTTCCTGCGGTGTCAGATCCATGATATTGCCGCGGAAGAAGGTTTCCGTGATCCGAAGCGCCTTGGCAAGTCCTTCTTCGCCGTGGACGATGCGGGTCAGCTCTTCCGCAAGCGCCTTCTGCGCTTCGCGGTATTCGGGGTGTTCCGCAAGCGAAGCCTCAAGCGCTTTGATTTCCTCCGGTGTACGGAAGGACAGCCGCTTCAGGTAATCGACAACATCGGCATCCGGTGTGTTGAGCCAGAACTGATAGAATTCATACGCGCTTGTCCGGGCAGGATCCAGCCAGATATTCTTTCCTTCAGATTTGCCGAATTTGGATCCGTCCGACTTGGTAATGAGCGGCGAAGTGATGCCGTACGGCTTTGCGTCATCGCCGAGCACCTTGCGGATCAGTTCCATGCCGGTCGTAAGATTGCCCCACTGATCGCTTCCTCCGATCTGAATGCGGCAGTTATACGTTTTGAAGAGATGAAGCCAGTCCATCGCCTGCAGAATCGTGTAGGAGAATTCCGTATAGGAGATGCCGGATTCCAGACGTTTCTTGATGGTGTCTTTCTGCAGCATATAGGAAACATTGAACAGTTTTCCGTAATCGCGCAGATAATCGAGAAGCGTCATGGAGCCCAGCCAGTTATTGTTGTTTTCCATGATGGCTCCGTTATCGCCGTCAAACGAAAGGAATTTCGCCAGCTGATCCCGGATGCAGTCCGCATTGTGAAGCACTTCCTCATGGGTCAGAAGCTTGCGTTCCGTGGTCGGACGCGGATCACCGATCATACCTGTAAAGCCGCCGCAGAGCGCGATCGGACGGTGTCCTGCCAGCTGATATCTGCGAAGCAGGATAATCTGCTGGAGATGACCTACATGCAGGGAATCCGCCGTCGGATCAAACCCGCAGTAAATCGTTACCGGCTCTTTCAGTGTTTCTTTCAGTCCTTCAAAATCCGTAACATCTTTGACAAGACCTCTCCATTGCAGTTCTTCAATAAAATCCATACCTATCATTTCTCCTTGACTGTTGTTTCAAAAAAAAGGAACGCCCGTCTAAGGACGCTCCTGCGCGGTACCACCTTAGTTCACATTGCTGTGCACTCTTGTCATTAACGCTGACGCACGTTCTGCTTTTTACAGAAAGCTCCCGGGTGTATTCACAGACCTGTTCCGTCCCCTTTCACCGAACCGGGGCGTCTCTTGTGCAGAACATTCTGTCTGTTACTATTTCCGTTCTTCGCTGTTTTGAATACTATCCAATATCAGGTTCGTTGTCAACTCTTCGTTGTCCGGCGCGGTGTAAACAGATAACTGAGCTCGATTTCACGCTCGAAATCCTTCTGATCCTGAAGCATCTTTGTCATGACGCGCATGGACACAGCACCAAGGTCATACGAAGGAATTGAGAAGGAGGAAATCTGTGGCCGGAACGACGCATTGTACTTTGTGTCGATCACGCATACAACTTCAAGCTCATCCGGAACCGAAATACCACATTCCCTTGCGGAGTTGACGATAGCCATCGCCTGCGAGTCACGGTTTCCGATCATCACATCATACCGGTTGTCCTTCAGGAAGCTGTACAGATACTCATAGCTGGACCGGGAGGATGCCGGAATCTGAATAAACCCGCGGAACCGCTTCCCCTTGCGGCGGAATGCGGCTTCTGCGCCGCGCACCATCTGTTCGGTGGCATAGCGGTTTTTCCGGTCCTCGATAATGCCGATCTTGTCCTTGCCCTCTTCCAGATATTTCATGGTGAGCTCATAGATTGCCTTCTCAATGTCCACATAGACACAGCACACATTATCCGCCTTGACCCGGTTCTGAATCATGACAATGGGAATGGAGTACTGCTTGAGCTTCTCGACTTCATCCATTTCAAGCTTGTCGCTGTAGATTACCACGCCGTCCACACGGGATTTGATAATATCCTCGATGATATCGTTGATATCCGTAATGCCCGCGGTAATGGTATGCAGCATGATGTTGTAGTTATAGATCTTTGCGACATCAATGAGCCCGTTGATGATCTGCCCGGTATAGGTAAAACTCGCTTCCGGCACGACAAGACCGATCGTTGTAGTCTTCTGCAGCGCAAGACCCTGTGCGATCGCATTCGGCTTGTATCCGAGCTTTTCGATTGCTTCCTGTACACGCTGTCTTGTAGGCTCCTTGACAACCGTTGATCCGTTAATTACACGTGACACGGTAGCCAGTGAAACACCCGCCTCTTTGGCGACATCATAAATGGTTACACGTTTCATTATCCTATATCCTGTTCTAAGATCTGCTGAAGCTGTAAAGATTACTCGCCGTCCTTCTTTTCAAACAGATCCTTAATGACGGCAGTGCCTTTTTCGGCAATATCCTTTGCGCCGGCCTTTGTCTTTTCAATCGTTTCCTGAACCTCCGGCTTGGAAACAAAGTCATTGATTGCCCTGGACGCATTGTCCACACTCTGTGAAACCGCATCCCCGGCTTTTTCCAGGTTCTTCCGGATGTCGTTCTTACGGTCATCCGTAAGGATATTGTCGATCGCATCGCCGGCTTTGTCACCGAACTCACGCACCTTGGCACCTGCATCATCAAGTGTCTTCTTTACTTCCGGATTGGAACGGAACTCGTCAAACTTTGCCTTTGCGGTATCCACTGCAGTCATCACATTCTTCCGAAGATACTCGATGGTCTTCTGAACATCCGGACGCTTTGTGAATTCCTGTGCCTTTTCCTTAACATCATCGATTGCTTCACTGACGGTCTTCATGGTATTCTCCTTGATCTCCTCAACTTTTTCCTTCTGCTCTTCCGAAAGTCCGAAATCAACAGCAGGTTCAGCTTTCTCATCGGATTCATCGCCGGCAAGTCCCTGAATCTTCTTCTTCAGATCCTCAACGGTCTGTTCGATGGACTTCACTGTTTCTTCCGCAGCGGATTCAGTCTTGTCAATGACAGTTTCCTGTTTTTCGTTCACTGTCTCATCATGTACATTCTTGTTTTCACTCATCTTGCAATCCTCCCGGGAGATTATTCCCCTGTTTCCGAACTCTCCGGCTTATAAGGCTGAACGGCATCATAGGTGTCCATTTCCTGAAGCTTTCCGGAGACATATTCCTTTACTTTATCAACGCTTTCACTGGCGCTTTCCGCCATTCTCTGCACGGAGTCGATGGTCTTATCATGCATGTCGTCCAGTGTATGGCTGTACTTCACGACAGTATCCAGCGGTGCCTGAACCTTCTCAAGACTCTGATTAACCGACTTGACAGTCGGATCAAGTCCCTTGATGACCTTTGTTGTCTCATCGAGCATACCGGCCAGACGACGAAGTACGATACAGAGATAAATCAGTGCTGCAGCACCAAGAATCGGCAGCAGATTACGGCATACTGCGCCCAAATCCATAAATAACGAATCGATCATTTTTATTACCTCTTTTTTAAAATTATACCTTGGAATGAAAATGTTTCAAGAAAAAGTGGTAGCGCTGTCACTGAGTTCTGACCGCAAGTCAGTTTCAGGGATGAAATGAAACGACAGATAGCACAAAGCGCACATTAATAAGGGTACGGAACATCGTAAAAATGACCCCTGCACTGCAGAGGTCATTCTGTAAAACATTCGGGATTGCAGAATGCGGAATTAACGCTGTACGCGTGCGCCTGCACCGCCCATGATTGCTTCTACTTCCTTCTTGTTTGCCATGGAAGTATCGCCCGGAGTGGTCATAGCAAGTGCGCCGTGTGCTGCGCCGTAGTTTACGGCAGTCTCCGGATTCTGTGTTGTCATCAGGCCGTATACGAGACCGGATGCGAAGGAGTCGCCGCCGCCGACACGGTCGAGGATCTCCAGTCCGTCAT
>CAMOOA010000035.1 GCA_946621045.1 uncultured Erysipelotrichaceae bacterium | reverse complement strand
ACCAGTCCGGATCGGATGCGCAGACATCCGCAAGGATCATTTCATTCATCAGCTTCGTGCTGCCGTACGGATTGGTTGTGTGTGTCGGGAAATCCTCCTTGATCGGAACGGACTTCGGTGCACCGTATACGGTGGCGCTGCTGGAGAATACCAGTGTTTTGACGCCGGCCTCATTCATTGCCTGATACAGGTTGATGGAGCCGCTGATATTGTTTTCGTAATACGTCAGCGGAATCTGTGTGGATTCACCGACTGCCTTGTATCCGGCAAAATGGATCACCGCATCGATCGGATTTTCCGCAAAAATCTTCTTCAGACCCTCTTTATCCAGAATGTCGGTTTTGTAAAACTTCGGCTTTTTGCCGGTAATCGTTTCAATGCGGTCAAGCACCGCCTCGCTGGAGTTGTACAGATTGTCGAGTACAACAACATCATAGTCGGCCTGGATCAGCGCCGTAACGGTATGGCTTCCGATATAGCCGGTTCCGCCGGTCACAAGAATCGTTTTCATATACAGTTCTCTCCTTTATTACCTTCCTAACAGCCTGGAAATGTCCTTCCAGGTAACAAACAGCATCAGTGATATCAGTAATACCCAGCAGATTCCCATCAGGGCAATCTTCACTTTATCATTCAGTTTCTTCCCGACGATCGCCTCACCGAGCGTGATCACAACCTGTCCGCCGTCAAGCACCGGCAGCGGAAGCAGATTCATGATTCCGATATTCAGCGAGAGCTCCGCCATCAGGATAAGGAACCCTCTCAGTCCGTAAGATACCGACTGTTCCGTAGCGGAATAGATGCCGACCGGTCCGCTTACCTGGTCCAGGTTATGCCCGGAAAGAATCGAGCGCAGCCCTGCCATCATCATGCCCGCAAAGTATGCCATCTCCTTCGCACCGTAGTACCAGCAGTTTCCGAGGTTCACCTTTACGTACTGATAGCCTTCGCCCTGAATGCCGATCCGGTAGCGCTGTTCCTCTTTAATATATTCCAGATTTGCGGGAAGTGTGACTGTTTCACCGTTCCGGTTCACGGTAATCTCAACCTCCGGGGTGTCCAGAAGAAGAAGGTAGGTTTCGATCTCCTGAAAATCCTTTATCTTCTCGGTCTCTCCGTGAGCCGTGAATGCGGTAATCACATCTCCTGCCTGAAGGCCGGCTTTTTCCGCTGCGGAGCCGCTTACCACTTCCACAATACGGGCGGAAGGAGCTACCGCAAACGCACCGTTATGAAGCACAATGCCGGTCAGAATGAAGTAGCACAGCAGAAAATTCATGGTCACCCCTGCCAGCAGAATGATCAGCCGCTGCCAGGTCGGTTTGTCGGTGAGATATCTTCCTTTCGGGACTTCGATATCTTCATAGCCTTCCTGCGTATCGGATTCCCCTGCCATGGCAACATAGCCGCCGATGGGAATCAGACGCAGGCTGTACTGCGTCTCCTTCGGTTTGTATTTCAGCAGCAGCGGCCCCATGCCGAAGCTGTACTCATAGCAGTAGACCCCGAATATCTTTGCGGCAATCAGATGTCCTGCTTCATGAAGACAGATGATCACCGTAAGCAGGATCAGAAAATATATGATTGTCATCAACTCAGCTTCCTTATCTTTCTGCGGGCATATTCATCGCCCCAGGCATTCGCCGCAAGCAGATCATCCACACTCTTCAGCGGTGTAAACGGCGCTTCATGAACTGCCCCGATCACAATATCCTCAATCATCGTAAACGGAATCTCGTGATTGCGGAATGCGGCGTTGGCCGCTTCATTTGCGGCATTCATGACCGCACCGAGATTGCCGCCCTTTTTTCCGGCTTCATAGGCAAGCGCAAGGAGCGGAAACCGTTCGGTATCCGGGATGGAAAAATGAAGCGTGCCCGCTTTTGCAAGATCCAGCGGCGGCTCATTGAGCGGCAGACGGTCCGGCCAGGACAGTGCATACTGGATCGGCAGACGCATGTCCGGCGAGCCGAGCTGCGCCATCACGCTCTGGTCCACAAATTCAACCATCGAATGAACGATGGATTCCGGATGCATGAGAACATCGATCTTTTCATACGGAACGCCGAACAGCCAGTGCGCTTCCGTCACTTCAAATCCCTTGTTCATCATCGTTGCGGAGTCAATGGTGATCTTCGCGCCCATCGACCAGTTGGGATGGGCAAGCGCCTCTTCCACCGTTACGGAAGCCAGTTCTTCCCGTGTGCGGTTGCGGAAGCTTCCGCCGCTGGCGGTGACAATCAGCCGCTTCACCTGACGCATCCGGTTTCCCTGCAGGCACTGGAAAATGGCACTGTGTTCACTGTCGATCGGAATCAGTGATTTTCCGTGAAGCGCGAGCTCCCGGGTGATCAGTTCGCCCCCGCAGACCAGCGATTCCTTATTGGCAAGCGCAACATCATGGTCCGATTCGATCGCCGCAAGAGTCGGCGCAAATCCGGCAAACCCGACGAGCGCATTTACCAGAACGTCATAATCGCTTTCCGCAATCGTTCTGAGTCCTTCCTCGCCGAACAGAATCGTTTTGGCGGGATATTCCTTACTGAGTTCCAGGGCATCTTCTTCCTTCAAGACCGAACAGAGGGAAATATCCGGAAACTGTTCCAGCAGCCGGCGGGCTGTTTCAATCCGGCTTCCGACGCCGAAACTGACAAGTTCAAACAGATCGGGATGCTGGAGAATAACATCCACGGTCTGCGTGCCGATACTTCCGCTTGCGCCAAGCAATGCAATACGCTTCATATTACGATCCCCCAGTGAATCATCAGAAAGCTGAATACCATCAGACAGAACAGCAGACTGTCGATCCGATCAAGAATGCCGCCGTGTTCCGGGAAAATACTGCCGAAATCCTTCATTCCCCATCTGCGTTTTACCGAAGAGAATGCAAGATCGCCGATCTCGGCAACCGCCGGAAGAAGCAGTCCGGCAACGATCACCAGATCATTGGGAATCTTGTCTGTCATCAGTCCGAAGGCAATGGACACAATCGCTGCGGAAACATAGCCGCCGATTGCGCCTTCCCATGTTTTGTTGGGCGAAATGCGCGGAATCATCTTGTGCTTTCCGAAGAAGTTTCCGAAGAAATAGGCTGCGGTATCGCACACATAGCACGCAAGCGCCACAAACAGCGAGCCTGCCCAGTTCATGCCGCACTGATAAATACCGAGAATGCCCCGGCCGGCAAATGTGATGATAAGGCTCAGCGTAAAGATATATACCACCTGATCGGAAGTGATCGAAGCATCAAACAGAAGGATCACAAACAGCAGGATCAGCCACACACCGGCATAAAGCGAAAGACTTGATGACGGAATGTGAACCATCACCAGAACTGCCGCAGAGATCAGAATCGTCATCGGCCAGTTTGCCTTGGACTCATCCCGAAGACCGGCAATCTCATAGGAAGCCGCAACGACCACGATCGCAACGACCGCTTCCACAAGTTTTCCGCCGATCAGAAATGTGGGCAGAAAGACCGCTATGAAGGCGATCCCCATCAGGATCTTTGTGAGCATCTTCTTACTCATACTTGATTCCTCCGTACCGGCGGTCACGTTTGCCGAACTGCTCCACGCAGCGCTTCAGCACATCCGGTGTAAAATCCGGCCATGCCTCCGGCACAAATTCCAGTTCCGCATACGCGATCTGCCAGAGCAGATAGTTCGAGATGCGCAGTTCCCCGCTGGTACGGATCATAAGATCCACATCCGGCATGTCCGAAGTCATCAGATAGGAGGCAAACTGTTCATTGGATATATCCAGTCCGATCTTTCCTTCCTGAACATCCTTCGCATATTTCTCCGCCGCAAGAACGATCTCCCGCTGCGAGCCGTAGTTGATCGCAATCGAAAGATTCAGTCCGGTATTCTTCTTTGACTGTTCCACTGCATCGTCAAGAACCCGTCTGGTCTCGGCAGGAAGCCGGTCCAGTTCTCCCAGCATCCGCATCCGGTAGCCCCGGTCAATAAACTCCTTCATATACTTTCCGAAGAAATAGGAAGGAAGCTTCATGATGTAGTTCACCTCGTCCTGGCTTCGTTTCCAGTTTTCCGTGGAAAAAGCGTAAAGCGTCAGATACTCGATTCCAAGTTCGCTTGCCGCGATTGCGATGGTGCGGACATTTTCCGCCCCGACAAGATGCCCTGCCGTGCGGGGTTTTCCCTGCGCTTTTGCCCAGCGTCCGTTTCCATCCATAATAATTGCCACATGACGGCATTTTTTCTCATTTTCACTCATATGCAGAATTATACCATTGTTCACAAAACGCAGACACATTTGACACCGTCAAAATAAGACTTCTGTCTCCGTCAGAAAAAACCGGCAGAACCGGTTTCAGAAAACTGTCACTCGCATTTTACGAACTGTTCCTTGCCGCAGGCACAGACCGGACACATCCAGTCGTCGGGCAGATCTTCAAATGGAGTTCCTGCAGGAATATTGTTATCCGGGTCACCTTCTTCCGGAATATAAATATATCCGCACGGGCATTCATACTGATCCATAAAACATTCCTCCTGTCTGAAGCATAACGGATTCACTGAGCAGATACAAGGTGCTCAGCTGCCGGGCGAAGTTCGACAACGGCGTCTGCGCACTCCCGGATTTCATCCACATCATGCGTAACATAGATCATTGTCATACCGCGGTCTCTGCGGATCCGGTCCAGTTCCTGAATCAGTTCCGCGCGCAGCGGTTTGTCCAGACTGCTGAACGGTTCATCCAGAAGAAGGATTTCCGGTTTCCGCACAAGGGCACGGGCGATGCCTGCCCGCTGCAGCTGCCCGCCGGAAAGCGAGCCGGGATATCTGTCCAGCTGTTCCCTGATATGAAGCAGCGATGCCGTCTCTTCCGTCATCCGCGTGATCTCCGGTTCCCCGTAACCGAGTTTATGAAGTCCGTAGGCGATGTTATGGCGGACTTTCGTATGCGGAAACAGACCGGCATTCTGAAAGATCATCGCCATCCGCCGGTCCGAAGCAGGACGGTCCGTGATATCGATTCCCTCAAGCAGGACATTTCCCGCGTCCGGCTTGAGAAGACCGGCCACCACTTTTAACAATGTTGTTTTTCCAACACCGCTCGGGCCGCTGATACAGACGCAGTTTCCCTTCTCCGCGCTGAAAGAAACATCCCGGAGAACCGGGGTGTCCGGATAACCGCATGTAATATGTTCCACCGACAGATAGGCCATGATCGTTCTGTATCTTTCCTGTTTGATTAAAAATACTGCGGATCCTTTTTCTGAATCCGCAGTGTTTACGCATCATTATTTGCCGAGTACTTCTTTGGATTTCTTCGCGGCAGTTTCTTCTGCCATCTTTGTGAACCTGTCGGTCAGCTTCTGAATTTCTTCCTGTGCATCCTTCTGGATATCTTCATCCATGGTCTTGTCATTCTTGACCGCCGTATTCGCATCGCGGCGGATGTTACGGATTGCGACCTTCGCTTCTTCCGCCATCTTGTTGACCTTCTTGACCATTTCCTTACGTGTCTCTTCCGTCATCTGCGGAACGGCAAGACGGATCACACTGCCGTCATTCTGCGGCGCAATGCCGAGATTTGCGGTGTTGATTGCCTTTTCAATATCCTTCAGGCTGGACGGATCATACGGTTTGATGACAAGCGTTCTGCCTTCTTCGACCTTGATTCCGGCAATCTGATTCAGCGGTGTCGGGCTTCCGTAATACTCAACATTGACATTGTTCAGCATACCGGCGTTCGCCATGCCGGTGCGGATCGTGAGAAGATCTTCCTTCAGGTGCTCAATCGCCCCGTTCATCTTCTTTTCACTGGAATCTACGATTGGATAAGCCATACTTTTTCTTTCCTCCTGCCTGCTTATTATCGAATGATGGTGCAAACTGCAGTTTCCTGAACTGCTTTTACAAGGTTGCCAGGTTCATTCATGTTGAAGACGCTCAGTTCCATTTTGTTGTCCATGCACATACTGATGGCAGTGCTGTCCATGACCTGAAGTCCCTTGTTCAGAACATCCATATAACTCAGCTGATCGTAGCGGACCGCATTGGGATCCTTCTTCGGATCTGCGCTGTAAACGCCGTCTACGCCGTTCTTTGCCATGAGAATGACATCCGCCTTGATTTCCGAAGCGCGGAGTGCCGCTGTGGTATCGGTGGAAAAATACGGAGAACCGGTTCCGCCGCCGAAGATGACAATTCTTCCCTTTTCGAGATGACGGGTCGCCCGCCGTACAATGAACGGTTCTGCGACCTTGGTGATATCGATGCTTGTCTGCACACGGGTATCAAGCCCGTGCCGCTCAAAACTGGACTGAAGCGCCAGCGCATTGATGATCGTCGCCAGCATGCCCATATAATCTCCCTGAACCCGCTCGATGCCGATCTCCGTGAGATTCTTGCCGCGGATGAAGTTTCCTCCGCCGACAACAATTGCGGTTTCAACACCGAGATTCTGGATATCTCTGATATCCTCCGCAAGACGATCCAGCACTATCGGATCGAAGGTCTTTCCTTCCCCGGCCAGTGCTTCGCCGCTCAGCTTCAAAAGGATACGCTTATACATGTTTAAAATCCTCTGCTTTCCTGCAATCAATTATAGCATCGCCTGTTCGTCCCTGCATGGAAAAGGAGAATCACAGGCGTTTCATTTCAATCAGAATCTGATAGCGTTCCAGCGCCCGGTCAATGATCGAATCCCACGACTGCGGAAGCGTATTCCGGGCATTCCTTCCGATTTCCTTCAGACGCTGCGGATCGGAAACCGCGCGCTTCATCACAGCACAGAGATCACCGGCATCACTGCCGCAGAGAAAGCCGTTTTCCCCGTCGGTGATATCTTCCGCCGCCGCACTGTTTCTGAGACAGACGGAAGCGGTTCCCGCATTTGCGGCTTCCCGTACGACCATCGCATACGTGTCATAATCCGACGGAAAGACAAAAAGCGATGCCGCGCCGTAGAGACCGTCCAGAAGTTCAGTGTCAAGAATATGACCGGTAAATACCGTATCTTCCGCAAGACCGAGATCTTCCGTCCGTTTCCGGATTTCTTCTTCATGAGGTCCCTGTCCCGCAAGAACAAGCTGAAATCCGGTTCCGCCCTGTTTCAGTTCGGCGCATGCCTCAAGGATCTGTCCGATACCCTTTTTCCAGTTCTGCTGGCCGACATAGAGAAATACCGGCACATCACGCCGAAGACCGAATTTTGCGGCCGCAATGTCCTTTGTTTCCTCACTGACCGGATGCACATCCATTCCGTTGGGAAGAATGAAAATATTCTTTGTGCATCCGTAGGCCTTCAGTGTTCTTGCGCTGTTTTCCGTCAGAGTCCAGACCTCGTCGCACTTATTGAAGAACTCCGCCATCATGACATCGGTCGAAAGCCCGGCCAGAATCCGGGAACCGCTGATCTGATAAAAGTCATCGTAGTATTTGGAATGAAAGGTTCCGACAAGCGGAACACCGTGTTTTCTTGCATAGCGGATGCCTTCCTGACCGGCAATAAACGGTGTATGGATATGAACGATATCAAACTCCGCCATGGAAAGATGCTGTTGGTAATGCTCGTCAATGACCGGAGCACCCAGTTTGTACTGCGGCATGCCGGGAAGTGACTTGCTGTAGTAATCGATGATTTCAAACGGGTACCGGCCACGGTATCCCATGTCTGTCAGGGGTACAATGGCGGAGCACTCATGTCCCTTTCGCGCAATATGATCGCAATAACTGTAGGCGACTCTTCCGACTCCGTCGACAACGGGAAGGAAGGAATCACTGAATTCTCCGATTTTCATAGATTTCCGTTAACTCCTCTGCTGTGAATATAATTCTGTAAAATATATAGTAACCCAATTCTGTTCCGCATGACACGTCGGCACAGAAGCAGATACAGGAGGTCTTTCATGAAACAGTACGGTATTGTCGACATCGGATCCAACACGGTCGTTCTGATCATCTACGATTCCATTGATCCGGTACATGTAAAGGAATACTGGTCCGAACCGGTCCATCTTGTCAGCTACAACGATCACGGATACATGAAGCCGGAAGGCATTGAGAAGACCCTTGCGGTGCTTGCGCGTTACCGGAGTCTGCTCGAAGAGCACCGGGTCGATACCTGTTTTGCATTCATCACCGAGCCGTGGCGCCGGCTTTCGAATACGGAAGAATTCCTCTCCCGGCTTGCGGAAAGCGGATTTTCCATCGATCCGCTGAGCGGCGAAGAAGAAGCCGAATATGATTTTTACGGTTCCCGCATCGACTGCGCGGATGTCATGGACGGCAATGCCTTCGACATCGGCGGCGGATCCACGGAACTTATTTCCTTTCGGGACGGCACCATTCATGCATCCTTTTCGCTTCCGGCGGGCTGTGTGCGCCTGAAGGAGCTTCCGGTGACCCCGGAAACCGCGCAGGCGTATCTCCGTGATGCCTTCAAAGCCTGTCCCTCCCTGCTGGATACGCCGTCTGAAAATCTGATTGGCATCGGAGGAACCGCGCGGGCATGCGCACTGATGGCGGAAGATCTGTATCCCGGCACACCGGTCACGCTTGAAATCGTGAGCACGCTTCTTGACGGACTGAAAAACGAAGATCCTTCGATCACGGCGTCCATGAAAAAAGTGATCACGCCGGGACGATGGGCGGTTCTTGCGCCGGGACTGAATATGTTAAAGGAGATCATGATTGCCTATCATGCGGATACGGTCCGCATCTCTGCCGGCTGTGTCCGTGAAGGCTATCTTCTGAAACATGCCGGAGCGCACTGAAACGCGCTGCTCTGACGCCTGTCTGAAAAGCGCTGTTCCCCTTCCGTAATTTATTCTTTATAATACGGATAAGAAGGTTGAGGCCAGATAATCTATGAAAATGATTCTGTTATGCGGAGGCGGCGGAAAACGTCTCTGGCCGATTTCCAATAATGTCCATTCCAAACAATTTGCACAGCTGTTTGATGACGGAAACGGCAATTACCGCTCCATGCTGGAACATGCGATCTCCGAGATTCGTGAAATCGATCCGGACATGCAGGTAACGATCGCAGCCGGTCGTGTTCAGACGGAAGAAGTGCGCAGTCAGCTAGGCTTTGATGTCTCGCTGACCGGCGAGCCGAGCCGCCGAAATACATTTCCTGCGATTTCCCTTGCGGCTTCCTATCTGAAGGACCACGATCATGTTGATCCGCAGGAAACCATCGTTATTTTTTCCGTGGACAGCTATGCGGACCACTCCTTTTATGAATCATTGTTCAGCCTGGAGGAAATCCTTAACTCCGGCAGCGCCAGCCTTGTGCTGATGGGAATTGAACCGGCATTTCCGAGCGACAAATACGGTTATATCATCCCCGCCTCTTCGGATGAGGTAAGCGCAGTCCGGGAATTCCGTGAGAAGCCGGATACCGAGACCGCAAGGAAATATATCGAGGAAGATCATGCGCTCTGGAACGCCGGCGTATTTGCATGCAGGCTTGAATACCTCCTGCGGCGTGCCGACCGGGTATTCGGAAGTTCCAGCTATGCAAATCTGATTCAGCGTTATCCCGAACTCAAGCAGATCAGTTTTGATTATGCGGTTGTAGAGAAAGAGCCAAACATTGCCGTAAAACGCTACAACGGTACCTGGACCGACGCAGGCACCTGGACCGGAATGGCCGGACTTCTGAAAAATGCGGATATCGGACAGGTTGTCCGTGATGATCAGTGTGAAGACACCCTGATCGTCAATCATCTGGATCTTCCGATCCTTGCAATGGGTGCAAAGAACCTGGTAATTGCGGCCGGACGCGACGGCATTCTCGTTGCGGAGAAAGACCGGATTCCGGATCTCAAGAGCATTGTCGATCAGGTCTGGCTGGAACCGCGTGTCATCGGCAAGCGCTACGGCAGCAAGGAAGTTCTGCACCGCAGCGAAAGCAGCGAAACCTCCCTTCTCACCGTCCGTGCCGGATCCTCCGTTGTGATCAAAACCGACATCGGCGTACGCAAAACGCTCACCGTGCTGCGCGGCGCCGGAGAAAAAATGAAGCCCGGAACGATTTTCACGATCCAGGACGGCGAAAAGTGGCAGATCAATGCGGATACCGATATCGAACTGATCGAAACGATGATCGAATTCGAGATCGAACCGGAAGAATACTGATCCATCGTCACAAAAACAAAACAGAGTTCATTCACAGTCATGCGGTCTGAATGAACTCTGT
>CAMOOA010000034.1 GCA_946621045.1 uncultured Erysipelotrichaceae bacterium | reverse complement strand
GCATTGATGCGCAGGGCCGGTTCAATTCCGCCGCATTTCATCAGTTTGATGTTCACCGCATCACATGCCCGCATGTTTGCCAGCTTTGCGGCATCTTCCGGCACCCGGCAGCTTTCATCCGCCGCAATCGGCAGGCCGGTATGCTCGGTAACATATTTCAAACCGGCATAGTCACAGTCCTTTACCGGCTGTTCCATCAGTTCCACGTTCAGTGACTCCAGCAGAGGCGCCATCTGTACTGCTTCCTTGACGGTCCATCCCTGATTGGCATCCACCCGCAGGGTCACCTCATCTCCGACCGCGTTCCGTATCGCTTTTATGCGCTCCGCGTCTTTGCGGACATCTTCCCCGAGCTTGATCTTCTGGATGAAGAAGCCTTTCCGCTTCCAGTCCAGGCATTCCTCCGCCATCTCTTCGGGGGAGCGGATCCCGACTGTTACATCCGATACAAAGGAAGGATTATGCCCGCCGAGAAAGCGGTACAGCGGCACGCCCATCTTCTTTGCGGCGATGTCATAACAGGCAATATCGATTGCCGCCTTCACGGAGGTATGGCCGTGAAACATCCCGTTCATGATCGAATGGATGCGCTGAACCGCAAGCGGATCCTCGCCGAGCAGTTTCTGCCGGAACGCCTGCGCTATGACCATGCAGGTGTCAGGATTGTCCCCTGTGACATACTCAAAGGGACCCGCCTCACCATAGCCGGTGATTCCCTCATCGGTATCGATGCGCAGCACCATGGTCTCAAAGCCGGTAAGCACCGCAAAGGAAATCTTAAACGGCCTGTCAAACGCAAAGGAAGCCTTCTTAAACTGAATATCTGTAATTCTCATGTATTCTGCCGCGTGTATATTCAAAAAAAACTGCGGCCCTCCTGTATTCGGATGAAATGATACGGATGAATGAAATTACCGTCTTCACGGTATGTGTATATCCTAAATCTTATCATGTCAGGAAAATCTGTGAGCGCAAGTATATCTCCCGGGGTACAGGACACAGGTATAATAATAACGGAATGATAAAACTCATCGAAAAGATTGCCGCAAAACTCTTCCGCGGTCTGGACATGTCGTGGAAAAATGTAATCCTCTTTGCGCTCGGCGCAGCGGTTTATACTGCCCTGATGGCTCTGCTGGTGCCGCAGAGCAGTTCCTTTCATGATATTGTCGTCACTTCCGAACTCTGGGCGATGTTCGGTGTCATTATCTTCATGAACTGCAAGACTCCGAATGAAGCAGCCGCCAAGGTATTTGTCTTCTTTCTGATCTCCCAGCCGCTCATCTATCTCCTTCAGATTCCGTTTCATAAAAACGGCGCAAACCTTCTGACCCATTATCCCTTCTGGTTCATGATAACGGTTCTGACTGCCCCTGCCGCCTGGATCGGCTGGCAGATCCATCACCGTTCCGTTACCTCAGCGCTGATTCTTTCGCTCGGGCTGATCATTATCATCTATTACGGAATGCATTACGTGTTCTGTATGGTCGTGCACTTCCCTGCGCATCTGCTTACGGTGCTGTTATGCATCACGGAAGTGCTGTTGTTAATCTACGGGCTTCTGCCCGGCTGGCATTCCCGCCGGCTTGCCTTCATTCTCTGTTTTCTTGCGGCAGTGATCTTCGGTATCCGCAGATTCACCGTTCCGTTTGTGGACAAGACTGCACTGGTATTTCTTGATAAAACCAAATATCCCCTGGATGAAACCTGGCTGATCATTCCCCGCAACGAATCCGTCAGTACGGCAGACTTTGCGTATACCTCGAAAGGCCCTACCCTGATGGTTCACTTCTACAACTGTTCCAATAATGTCATTACGATGTTTGACAATGATCATCATGAATACCGCATCGATATCCACTGTGATAAAGACCTCAACGTCTTTGTCGAGGACCGGAAGCCCTATTTCCGTCTGTTCGGACAGCCGATCCAGCGGTAGTATTTATCGGCAGATCCTTTCCCGCAGGTTCACTGCGGGATGTTTTTTCTCACATGCGCTATGATACAGATAACAGGATTCACAGTGACCGGAGGATGTCATTATGACCGCTTCTATCTATAAACAGATTTACGATGCAATTGAACATGAATCCCTGCCGGATGATTTTGAACTGCCGGAAGAAGGCAGCACATACGGCGGAATGAAATGGGCGCCCGGCGCAATGGACGGTGTTTACATGTATCATATGGCACCGGCAGAACTGACTGATGCGGATACCGCAGACATGGAGGCCGCCGTGGAAGAAGCTTCTTCCGGGGATTGGGAAGCCGCAGAACGGCTCTTTCATAAATTCACCGAAGAACACCGTGCCATCTCCGCCATTGATGCGCTTCAGCGGTATATTGCGGAAAACCGGGAGGATCTCGACACCGCAAATCTGTATCATACGGCGGTATGGATCCTGAAGGAGTCGGAGCACATCGAATGTGTGAAGCTTGCCATGGCGATTCTTGAAATATACCGGGATATCCAGGAAGAGATCCGGGATGTGATCTACCAGCTCGGTTTATATGACGAATTCACCCTTCCCGCGGTATGGAATATGACCCGCTGGAAGGAAGGCAACCAGGATGTCTTTGACACCGCAAGACACACCCATGGCTGGGGACGCATCCATGCGGTAAACAGCCTGAAGCCGGAAACCGATGAAATCCGGACCTGGCTGCTTACCGAAGGCGTAAAGAACAATGTCTCCCCCTCCTACTCCGCCCTTACCTGCTGGAACAACGGCGAAGCCGAATCCAGGCTGTCCTGCGGATGCACGGAAGCCGAATACAAAGGCATTCTGCGGATCATGGATGCCATGCTGGATGAAGGACCGGTGATCGGCATCTCCGCACTGGAGAAACCCGAATCCGTTCTGTTGACCCTGCTCGAAAAAGCGGAGGAGTTTCCGCTTGAAGGAGAAGACTACCGGATCATTTTCAATATCCGTACATACTGCACAGAGGCCGAACCGCCCCTGAAGAAGGCAGCGCAGAAGGCAGACACCATCCTGCATTCCCCTGCCTGTCACCAGGCTGTGACAGAAGCCGTGGAAAACGGAAACTGTCTGAGTCTTGCGGAAGAGCTCGGCATTCCGTTTCTTGCGCAGCTGTATGAAAACATGCGGAAACATTTCGATACCACATACTTCCTCTGCGGACATCTGATGGCAGAGCCCGCCTATACCGAAAAGACGCTGGACCTCTTCCGCAGAAATCTCCCGCTTTCAGAGATGACGGGAGATCTGAAGGAAGAAACGATGACTCCGGAAGACTTCCTTTCCCACAGCCAGCTGGTATCGGTTCTCTTCACCCTCAGGGAGCTGCCTTTGACCGGTACGGATCTTATCCGTACGGGACTCTTCAGCACATCCCTGCGGGACCGTCTCTCTGCGCTCGGTGTTCTGGAACACTGGGTCCATGATTCCAATACACCGTTAAAGGAACTGTCCGAAGATCTGTATGACCGGCTTCAGGAACTGAATACACAGCCGATTCCCGGGGAACTGCGCGAGCGGATCGCTCCCCTGCTGGAAGGAGATACGGTCTTTGAACACAGCCTGAGCGATCTTATCGATATCGAATAAGTTTCTCAAAAAAGCAGTTTTACCACACCCGCGAGAATGCACCATCCAGGAGCCCTTGGGTTTCACCGCATGGGTGTGGTAATTCACATCCGCAGCTGCGGTTCATCCGGAATCACGAAAAAGGACCGCCGTCTTCCGGCGATCCTCCCGGTCAGATACTGTTATTATTGTCTGCGGCTTGTCAGTAGATCTCCGCACCGTTTCCGATTCCGTCATAGGTAACGGAAGTGATCGTAAGCGGCGCAATGGTCTTAAAGACATCAAAGTCATCGGAGTTTACATACTCTTTGTCCTTCTCAAACCGCACCACATAGCTGAACGGTCCCTTGTTCAGATAGAAGTCCATGTCCGCAAGGTTATAGCCGAAGCCTTCGGTCCACCCGTCATCGATCAGGTCCTGGCCGGTTTTGCCGATCCATTTGTCGAGTTCCTCCTGCGGGGGAATCATCTCCGTCAGGTTGTCGAGCTGGCGGATCTCCAGCGGTGCGGCAATCGCACGGTGCTTTTCCTCATACTCCGCATCATCAAACTCCAGCGCCATCAGCTGATCGAACACATCCTTCGGAAGATCCGCATAGGCGCGGTAGAGGGTGCCCCCGAGATCAAATACGATAAAATACGTGTCTTCCGTATTTCCGCGTTCCCTCTCCTCCGGGTTCGCCGCAAAGATATCACCGATGGTTTTGAATGAAGTGACATCTGCCGAAGCGGCGGCCGGCTGCGACGTTTCTGAAGCCGGGGCTGCCGGGGCGCTGCCGGTTCCGCAGCCCGCAAGCAGAAGTACGCTCATGGCTGCCGCAAATACTTTTTTCATCATGTTTCTGTTCCTCCTGTCAGGCAATCGATTCCGATACTGCATATTAATATACGAATCACCTGTCATGCCTTCCTGTCCATTTCATTGTACCGGAAATATGATTCCCCGCAATCACTACGTTTTTCTGATAACAGGACAGAACGGCACGGATGTCTCACATTCCCGAAGAGAATGCTTGTCTCCGGGAAAGAGATTATTTAAAATTTTCTATATGTTTGATCACAGACTAATGGAATTCTGCCCGGAAAGCAGAAAATATATCATCGCGAATATCTTACTGCAGTGGCTGGATCTGTTTCTGAACAGCGCCATGATCCTGCTTATCGCCCACATCATTCAGGAGCTGTATGTCGGCACCCTCAGCACCGGCATGTTTCTTGCCTGTCTTGGGGGTCTTGCGGCGGTCGTTCCCCTGCGCTGGCTCACCACGCGCCTTGCGTCCCGCATGAGCTATCTTGCGTCGATGACGGTAAAGAAAAAACTGCGGGAAGCCATTTACCGCAAGCTGCTCGGGATGGGAAACAGCTATCGCGACCATGTGACCACGGCAGAACTCGTACAGGAAAGCGTGGAGGGCGTCGAGCAGCTGGAAAGCTACTTCGGACTTTATGTCCCGCAGTTCTTCTATGCCTTTCTCGCACCGCTTACCCTGTTTGTTCTGTTTCTTAAGGCAGGAAGCTGGAAGACCGGTCTGGTGCTGCTGATCGCCGTACCGCTGATTCCCGGCGCCATCATGATGGTTCAGAAGATCGCAAAGCGGATCCTCTCAAAATACTGGGGCCAGTATACAAACCTCGGCTCCGCCTTCCTGGAAAATCTGCAGGGTATGACAACCCTGAAAACCTATCAGGCAGATGAATTCAAAAACCGGCAGATGAATGAGGAAGCGGAGAAATTCCGTGCCGTGACGATGAAGGTTCTGACGATGCAGCTGAATTCGGTTACGATCATGGACTTTGTCGCCTACGGCGGCGCAGCCCTGGGCATCATTCTTGCGTTGAATGAATTCCACCGTGGAAATGTCACCCTGTTTGCGGCGGTCTTCATGATCCTTCTCTCTGCGGAGTTCTTCCTTCCGATGCGGCGGCTCGGCAGCTACTTCCATGTCGCAATGAACGGTCTGGCCGCAAGCGACCGGATCTTTGCCTTCCTGAATACGGAAGTGCCGGAAGCCGGCACGAAGGAAGTCACATCTCCGGAAATCGCATTTCACGATGTTTCCTTCTCCTATGACGGCGAAACCGATGCGGTCAGCCATCTGACGATGAAAGTATCCCCTTCCATGTTTCTCGGCATTACCGGCGAATCCGGAAGCGGAAAGTCCACGATTGCCTCGCTGATCAGGGGCACGCATAAGCCTTCCTCCGGCACGATCACCGTCGGCGGAATTCCCATTGAGGAAATCCGCCCTTCTTCCCTCGCGGATACGGTCACCTTTGTCGGAACCGGCAGTGTGTTCTTCAAGGGAACCGTGCGGGAAAATCTTCAGATCGTGCGGCCGGATGCGGAAGACGCCGCGCTGAATGATGTCCTTGAACAGTGCGGTCTTACCGGAGAGATTACGCCCGATACCGTACTGCAGGAAAATGCGGCCAATCTTTCCGGCGGCCAGCGTCAGCGTCTGGCTCTGTGCCGTGCATTACTGCATGATACGCCGGTCTTTATCTTTGATGAGGCAGCCTCCAACATCGATATCGAAAGCGAAGAACTGATCCGGGAACGCATTCTGAAACTGGCAAAGAAAAAAACGGTGATCATGATTTCGCACCGGCTCGCAAATCTCGTCAGTGCTGACTGGATCCTGTGCATGGACCATGGCGAAGCCAGGGAATGCGGCACGCATGAACAGCTTCTGGAACTTGACGGCACTTACGCATCCCTCTGGAATACCCAGAATGCCCTGGAACATTACGGAAAGGAGGACGCGTGATTATGAAACGTGGCGGAAAGCTTTCCGTATTACTGCGGATGTTAAAACTGGTATCGCCGCTGGCCGGATGGATGTGCCTGGCCATTATTGCGGGAACGCTCGGCTTCCTGTGCGCGCAGTTTATACCGATCCTCGGCGGATATGCCCTGCTTACCTCCATAGACGCGGGCCATGCGCCGTCCCTGCGTGTCCTGTTCATCCTGCTTGTCGTCATTGCCCTTCTGCGGGCGGTGCTCAAGTATACCGAACAGCGCACCAACCACTATATCGCCTTCACCCTCCTCGCTATCATCCGCGACCGGGTATTCCGGGCACTGCGGAGACTGAGCCCGGCAAAGCTCGAAGGCAGAGACAAGGGAGACCTGATCTCCCTGATCACTTCCGACATTGAACTGCTGGAAGTCTTCTATGCCCATACGATTTCCCCGATCGCAATTGCGGTGCTCACCGAAGCGCTGATGGTCATCTTCATCAGCTGTTATCATCCGCTGCTCGGCGTTACGGCACTGTGCGCCTATCTACTGGTCGGAGCCGTGCTTCCCGTCATCATCTCAAAGCGCAGCGGCACGCTCGGCGATGAGCTGCGCGCAGAGTCCGGTTCGCTTGCGGCATACATGCTGGAAAACATCCGCGGCATTGAAGAAACAACTCAGTACGGATGCGGTGAGACAAGACTCAGCGAAATGAATCGCAGAACCGATTCCCTTGTGGAACGGCAGGGCGTGCTGAACCGCCTGAGCGGAGTGAATCTGGCTCTGGCAAACACCTTCATCCTGTTGTCCGACATCGTCATGATTGCGGCGGCGGGCATACTGTATCGAAACGGAAGCGTCGGCTTTGACGGCTTTCTGATTCCGGTCATTGCGCTGATGTCCTCCTTCGGACCGGTCAGTGCCCTGGCAGCGCTTGGGACTACCCTGCAGGCAACGATTGCGTCCGGCTCCCGCGTGCTTGCGGTAATTGACGAACTTCCGGTAACGGAAGACATCACCGGAAAGGAACCGGTAACCTTTGAGGGGGCGGCACTGAAGGATGTGCACTTTGCCTATGATAACGAACCGGTGCTGAACGGCTTCTCCGCAGACTTTAAAAAAGACCGCATCATCGGTGTGGTCGGAAAGAGCGGCTGCGGCAAGTCCACGATGCTGAAACTGTTAATGCGCTTCTGGAACCGGAACAGCGGAGAGATCAATATCTCCGGCCGCGATATTAATGAGATCAATACCACGGATCTGCGGAATATGGAAAGCTATATGACGCAATCCACCGAACTCTTCAAGGATACGATCGCCAATAACATCCGTATCGCAAAACTTGATGCGTCAGAAGAGGAAATCATCGAAGCTGCTAAAAAGGCAAACATCCACGACTTCATCATGACTCTGCCCGACGGGTATGAGACACAGGTCGGCGAACTTGGGGAAACTCTGTCCGGCGGTGAACGGCAGCGCATCGGACTGGCACGTGCCTTCCTGCACAATGCGCCGTTCCTCCTTCTGGATGAACCTACCAGCAACCTCGACAGCCTGAATGAGGCAATCATTCTGAAATCCCTGAAGGAAGAAACCGGTCATCGTACCGTTGTACTGGTCTCGCACCGTCCTTCCACCGTACGGATCGCAGATGATGTGATTCATGTGGAGAACGGCACCGTAACCGGGTGAGTCTCCGATCTTCCGCATAAACGAAAACGAGCACTGTGTGAGATGCACAGTGCTTCTATTTTGTGTTTCTGGCATGATGACCCGCAGGCCTGATATTCACTCATATTTCATATTCTTATTCGTTTTTTCGTATAATAATCATAATGCAGGAAATCCTGCATTGGATCACCATAACGGCGGCAGTTGTCCTTCTTTCTGTTACGGAAACGTCAGGAGAAGGCATGGCACGCCTTCTCCGGAGAGATTCACTTGCTGAAAGGAGAGATGCGCATGGCAGTTGCCTGCATTCTGCTGTCGCTTGTCGCTATGCTTTCCGCCTGGATTGCAATAGGGCTTGCGATCAGCGCAAATGAAAACAATGAAAAAGATCGCCCGTCCCGCAAAGATTGACGATCGTTTTCGTTAACATTACAGGATAACCGTCACAGGCAATCCTCACGTTTAAACAATACCTGTTTCTTCCTGACATAGCAACGTTTATTCGTATTTAATATTCTCTTTTTCGGATTTTGTTCTGTTTTTCAGTTTAAAAAATAGTTAACCGTATTTTTTCTGCACATAATCGCCTGTCTGTCATCTTTCCGGGCAAACTTCTTTTCTCTTCCCGGTTATTCATATATAGTTTCTTTCGCTTTATATAAAGGAATCCTGTATGAGTACTGTAAAATCCAGAACAACGGATATGACCAGAGGACCGATCGCCAAAAAAGAGGTGTTCTTCGCATTTCCTCTGATGCTGGGAAATCTGTTTCAGATGATGTATAACACGGCGGATACGATCGTCGTCGGCAACTTTGTGGGCAAGGAAGCCCTTGCGGCAGTCGGCGCCACCTCAATGATCACCAATCTCGGACGTATTCTTCTTCAGCGGCTTTGCGAGCGGTGCCTCCGTAGCCATTGCCCGTGCCTTCGGAGCCAGGGATAATGAAACGGTTCACAATGCGGTTGAGACCGCCATTACGATGACGCTCATCTTCTCGGTGATCTTCACCGCCGTCGGCATTCCCATGGCAAAGCCTATCCTGTGCTGGATGGGCACCCCGGAAGATGTCTTCCCGGATGCCGCAAAATACCTTCAGATCTACTTTGCGGGCATCTCCGGTCTGCTTATATACAACCTTGGCAGCGGCATTCTCCGCTCGGTCGGCGACAGTAAGCGTCCGCTGTACTTCCTGATCTTCACCAGTATTCTCAATATTGTTCTCGATGTACTGTTTGTGGTGGTATTCCATGCCGGAATCGCCGGCGTTGCGTATGCGACGATCATCTCGCAGTTTATTTCTGCCATACTAATCCTCATACTTCTGAGCACGGCGGACGATGTCTACCGGCTGACCTGGCATGACCTGCATATGGATCAAACGCTTCTGCGGTTTATCGTATCGGTCGGACTTCCGGCCGGCCTGCAGTCCGGCTTTACCGCCCTGTCCAATATCGTGATGCAGTCATATATCAACTTCTTCGGCTCCGATGTCATGGCTGCCTGGAGCTCCTATACCAAGGTCGATCAGTTTGTGATGCTGCCGGCATCGAGCATGGGGCTTTCCGCCACGACCTTCGTATCGCAGAACGTCGGCGCAAAGGAATTCCACCGGGCGGAGAAAGGCAGTCTTACCGCTGCCGCGATCTCGGCTGCGGTATGCGGCGTCATTCAGGTGCTTGGCTGGATCGCCGCCCCTGCGGTCATCCGTCTCTTTACAAGCGATACCCCGGTCGTTGCCCAGGGCGTGCAGTTTATCCGCATCAACTTCCTGTTCATCACCGCCAATGTCATCGACAATGTAATGATGAGCACGATGCGCGGTTACGGCGACTCCCGCGGACCGATGATCATCATGATGTCGACCCACGTGCTGTTCCGCCAGCTGTACCTCTATGTCGTCACGCATTTCTTCTTCAACACCCCTGCCGCAGTCGGCTTTGCCTACCCGGCCGGATGGCTGTCCTGCTGTGTGATGATGACCTGTTATTATCTGTACCGCAAGCGCACCGGTTTCTTCACCAACGCCGAACTTCACTCATGATTCCACAGACCGTTTCCGAACGGTCTTTTTAATACAAAAGACCCGGCAGATGCCGGGTCAATAGGAAGGAAATTTATCAGAAGTTCTGTGCGGTGTCAGAACCTGTTGTGCTGTTCTGGGTATTGCTGTTATCGGTTGTGCCCTGCTGGGTATTGCCGTTCTGCTGGGTACCGTTCATGTTTCCGT